>JAJPJU010000203.1 GCA_021324035.1 Spartobacteria bacterium
GTAATCACGAATGCAGGTTCCGTCGGGCGTTTCGTAATCCGTTCCAAAAATTTCCACGCTCTCTTTCTCGCCAAGTGCGACTTTGAGAACGTTCGGAATCAAATGGGTTTCGATCCGATGGTCCTCGCCAAACTTTGCCGACGCGCCCGCAGCATTGAAATAGCGAAGGGCGACGAATTTCAGTCCGTGAATTTGATCGTACCACTTCAAAATCTTTTCGAAAGCCAGCTTCGATTCGCCGTAAGGATTGATTGGCCGTTGCGGAGTTAATTCGTCGATCGGCAGCCGTTCCGGCGGCCCGAAGGTGGCACAGGTTGACGAGAAAATTATCTTGCGAACGCCGGCGGAAACCATCGCGTCGAGAAGATTCAAACCGTTGGCGACATTGTTCCGAAAGTACTTCGAAGGATTTTGCATCGACTCACCAACCAGCGCGTTGGCGGCAAAATGCATCACCGCATCGGGCTTCAAATTCGCGAGTGTTGTTTGGATCAACTGCCGATCCTGCAAGTCGCCTTCTACAAATTGAGCCCGGGAATCGATCGCCGCTCGATGGCCTTCACTGAGATTGTCGAAAATCGAGACGGTGTGGCCTTCATCGAGCAAAAGCTCCGCGCACACGCTTCCGATGTAACCGGCACCGCCGACAACGAGAATCTTCATCCTCCGGAAAGTCGGCGGGCTACGCCGTTAATCAATCCACGTCCGCGGAATTCTTCGAGGAGGCCTGCTTCGACGGCGACTTCGCGGACGATCGGTTCGCGCTGGAGACGACTTTTTTCGCCGACTTCGAAGAAGATTTCGTCTTATTCGAAACCACTTTCTTTTCTGACTTCGGCGAAGACTTCGCTTCGCTTGAGGCCAATTCCTTTTCCGACTTCGCGGGAGATTTTGTTTTATTCGACGCCACTTTCTTGTCTGACTTGGCGGAAAGTTTCGTCTTAGTCGATGCTACCTTCTTGTCTGTTTTTGCCGAAGCTTTCGTCTTGTTCGACGCGACTTTCTTCTCAGATTTCGTGGACACTTTCGGCGGTGGAGCAACCGCGACGGTTGTCGACGGAGTTTTAGTGTGTAACGCCGTAAGCATCGATTGAACTTGCGGATGTTTGGCGCGCGGCCCCAGGACCTCGAGGCTTTTTTGTTCCGAGCCCCATTGCAGAACATCGATGTCGACGACGCGCACGCCCCAGCGTTTCATTTCCAACTTCGTGGGCTTGTAGAGATCGATTGTGTTTGTGCCGATCAGGGCCGTTCCATAATCGTCGATGATGAATTCTTCGCGCGTGCTGCAGATTCGGAAGCGCGTCCCGAGCGGGAAGCGCGACCAATCCGCTGCCGCACTCATAACGTGCCGGCCGGACAAATAGGTGCCGAGGGCGTTGCGAATGCCGCCCTCTTCTTTTCGAGTGTAGGCCGTAGTGCGAACATTCGGCATTCGACCGAGATGAGAATTGGCGGATTCAACCGCGGCCAACGGTTTTTCTACAACGGCGGGTCTTTCGGCGCAGCCGGCGAGAAAACAAATAACTGCAAGAGCTACTGTAAGGTTAAGGCTTTTTGACATTTGCAACACCGGGCCTCTGATAGCATCGAAGCGGGCGGTGGCAAAGAAAATAATTACGCGTTCGCGATTTTATCTTTTTGGCGCCCAGCATCTTCTAGCTGGGTAAATGATAGCAAAAAGCGCGCTAGCCTAAAAGATTACTAACAACTTATTCACCTAAGAACGCGCCAATTCTGTCGTGCAATGCGGACAGCGCGTTGCCTTGATTGGAATCGACATGGTGCAGGCCGGACAATCCTTCACCACCGGCGCCGCAGTCGGTGAGGGCTTTTTCATTTTGTTTATCCCCTTGACCAGGAGGAAGATACAAAATGCGATGATTGCGAAGTTGATGCCTGTCGTGATAAAATTTCCATAGGCGAAAACGGGCCCTAATTTCTTCGCCTCCACCAGAGACAACCCGGGCGTAATCTTGTCGGACAGCGGAACATACAAATTACTGAAGTCGAGATTGCCAACGACCCGGCCGATCGGCGGCATCAACAGATCTTCGACGATTGAACTGACAATTTTTCCAAAGGCTGCGCCGATGATTACACCGACAGCGAGATCGATTGCGTTGCCTTTGACCGCGAACTCCTTGAATTCCTTCCACATGTCGCCTGTTTTGTTAGGCGACGACGATGTTGACAAGCTTTTTCGGGACGACCACGAGTTTGCGAATTGTCTTCCCGGCGATCAATTCCGCGTTTTTTGGATTGGCGAGCACCGCCGCTTTCACTTCCTCGTCGCTGGCTGAGATCGACATCATCATCCGGTCCCGGACTTTTCCGTTCACTTGAATCACGATCTCGACTTCGTCTTCGACCAGGAATTTTTGATCGTAAGAAGGCCAGGCTTGTCCGGTAATATCGCCCGGCGACTTCAGTTTCTCCCAAAGCTCGGAACTGATGTGCGGCGCGAACGGATTCAACAAAACCAAAAACGTCCGCATTGCCGAAACCGGTATTGTTTCCGCATTGGTGAATGCATTTACGAAGATCATCATCTGCGAGATCGCGGTGTTGAAGGAGAGGGATTCGATATCCTCCGTAACTTTTTTGATCGTGGCGTGAAGGATCTTGTTCTGGGCTTTGGTTGGCTCGGCATCTTTGAGCGCAGCTGACAACTGCCACTGACCCGCCTGATCTTCGGTCATTATCAAGCGCCAGACCCGTGCGAGAAAACGCGCAACTCCCTCGACTCCGTGCATGCTCCACGGCTTCATCTGCTCCAGCGGACCCATGAACATCTCGTAGCACCGAAACGCGTCGGCACCGTATTGCCCGATCACGTCGTCGGGATTGACGATATTGCCGCGCGACTTCGACATTTTCTGGCTGTCTTCACCAAGAATGATCCCCTGATTCACCAGACGTTGAAACGGTTCCGGTTTCGAGAGGTATCCGAGATCAAACAGAACCTTGTGCCAGAAACGCGCGTAAAGCAGGTGCAACACCGCGTGTTCAGTGCCGCCGACGTACAAATCGACTCCACCCGGAGTCGATTCGAGTGACGAGTGACGGGTGACGGGTGACGAGCCCATCCAGTAGCGCTCCGCTTCTTCACCAACAAAGCGCTCTTTATTTTGCGGGTCGCAAAATCTTAAGTAATACCAGCACGAGCCCGCCCACTGCGGCATCACGTTGAGTTCTCGCGTCGCTTTATCCGAGTAACGGACCCAATCCTTCGCTTTGGCCAACGGCGGCTCGCCGGTGCCGGTCGGTTTGTAATCTTCCAGCGGCGGGGGAACCACCGGCAATTCGTTTTCGCCTAACGAACGGTGTTTGCCATTTTCCCAAGCAATCGGGAACGGTTCGCCCCAATAACGCTGCCGCGAGAAAAGCCAGTCGCGCAATTTGTAATTAATCGCGCGTTTACCGAGTCCGCGTTCTTCCAGCCAGGATGTGATCTTTCGGATCGCTTCGCGCGATTGAAGCCCATCGATGATCGGTGAGTTGATCGCAACCCCGTCGCCGACAAAACCGATTGGATCTTCGCCACCGGGGGGTTTTACAACTTCGCGGATCGGAAGATCAAACTTCCGCGCGAATTCGAGATCGCGCTCGTCATGAGCGGGCACGGCCTGAATCGCACCCGTGCCGTAACCGAGCAAAACATAATCAGCGATCCAAATTGGAATCGTCTCCTCGTTCGCGGGATTGATCGCGAATGCTCCGGTGAAAACTCCGGTTTTTTCCTTGGACAGCTCGGACCGTTCCAGGTCGCTTTTCCGCGCCGTCCGCTCGCGATATTCACGGACGGCAGGCCATTGTTCTTCGGTTACGATTCGATCGACCAGCGAATGTTCCGGCGCGAGCACCATGTAAGTCGCGCCGTAGAGCGTGTCGGGACGGGTCGTGAAAACATGAATCCTGTAGCCGGGTCCGCCGGTCCCGGCCACAACAAAGTTGATCTCGGCGCCCTCGCTTCGTCCGATCCAATTCTGTTGAAGCAGCTTGATGCCTTCCGGCCAATCAAGTTCGTCGAGCTCGTTGATCAATCGTTCGGCATAAGCCGTGATGCGCAGCATCCATTGTCGCATCGGCCGGCGAACGACCGGGAATCCGCCGACTTCGCTTTTGCCGTCCACTACTTCTTCATTCGCCAGCACCGTCCCGAGTTCCGGGCACCAATTCACCGCGACATCGGCAACATAAGCGAGCCGGACAGAATCCGGATCCTCACCGTGAAACGTCGAAATTGGTTCAGCCTTGTTTGTTTTCGGATTGAACCATGAATTGTAAATCTTGA
This sequence comes from Spartobacteria bacterium, assembly GCA_021324035.1. Classification (GTDB taxonomy): domain Bacteria; phylum Verrucomicrobiota; class Verrucomicrobiia; order Chthoniobacterales; family UBA10450; genus AV40. The sequence continues at coordinate 4,298 of JAJPJU010000203.1, forward strand.
GGAAAATCCACTGCGTCCATTTGTAATAACCGGGATCGGTGGTGTTGATTTCGCGCTGCCAGTCGTAAGAAAAACCAATGCGTTTCAGCTGCGCTTTGAAGCTGGCAACGTTCTCGCGGGTCGTGATCGCCGGATGTTGGCCGGTTTTGATCGCGTATTGTTCGGCAGGCAAGCCAAAGGCGTCCCATCCCATCGGGTGCAACACATTGAAGCCGCGCATTCGTTTGTAGCGGGCAATGATGTCGGTGGCGGTGTAACCCTCCGGATGGCCGACGTGCAAACCGGCACCGCTCGGATACGGAAACATGTCGAGCACGTAGAATTTCGGCTTTTTTGAATCGAAATTCTTCTCGCCGGGATTCAGCGCGTGAAAACTCTGGCGTTCGTCCCAGATTTTTTGCCACTTCGGCTCGATCTGATCGAATGGATAAGGTTTGCGGCGCTCGCTAGTCATCGAAAATTCTCAACCACGAATGGACACGAATGGACACCAATTCGCAAAAGGAAGATGGTTGGATCGTGCCGGAGCTGGTTCTAGCGACACGAAACAAGCACAAGACACGTGAATTTCACGAACTGCTCGGTGATCAATTCGAGCTCACCGATCTCAGCAGTTACGAGAACATTGAGTTGCCGGGTGAAACGGGCAGCACATTCGAACAGAACGCCATCTTGAAGGCCATCCCGGTTTCAAAGGTGGTCGACAAGATTGTGATCGCCGACGATTCCGGGCTGCAGGTCGATGCGCTCGGCGGGACTCCGGGGATTTATTCGGCGCGCTACGCGGGCGAAAACGCGACTGATGAGCAAAACATTGAAAAACTGCTTTCCGAACTGCGCGATCGGAACGTCGCGGACCAAAAGCGCGTCGCCCGTTTCCTTTGCGTGATCGCGCTCGCGCAAAACGGGAAACTTATCTGCACTTTTAGCGGATCGGTTGAAGGAACGATTGTCGCTCCGCCACGCGGCCCAAATGGGTTTGGCTACGATCCGGTTTTCCAACCGGCCGGATTCTTTCGGACCTTTGGCGAAATGATGCCGGACCTAAAAAATAGAATCAGCCATCGGGCCAAAGCGGTCGAAGCATTGCGCGCAAGACTGCGGCAAATCGCGAATTAATGCGGTGCGGGCGGTGCGGGCGGCGCTGCCGGTCCGGCGTTACCCGGTGTCGCGGCCCGAATTTGGTAACCGACTTTCTGAATTCCCGCCCGGCGCACTTTATCAAGAGTATCGATCACATCGCCATGCCTCGCCATGCCCTCAGCGCTGATCGAAACTTTGAGGTCCGGATTCGCCGCGTGAAGTTGGAATAACCGGGGCATCACCTGATCGTCCAGCACGACTTGTCCGTCGAAAGAGATAATGCCGCCCGCGCCGACGCGAATCGAAATAGGTCTATTTATTTCGTTTGGCTGCGCTTGCTGCGGCGAAGGCAACGCGACTTTAATCCCTTTCATGTGAGTCTGGCTCAAACTCACCATCATGAAGCTCGCCAACAGAAAGAACATGATGTCGATCAGCGGAATGATTTCGATCCGGGCGTGCTTTTTGGGAATAGGAGAGGTGACTTGCATAACCTAATACGAAGCCCCCGTCATGGTGTAGGTGATCGGGACCTTAACCTTCGGTGCGCATTTTCCGGGGGCAAAGCGCCAACGTCGGAATGTGCTGACGGTCGATTGGTCCAAAATCGGGCTACCGATCGATTGCGCCATCGAAGCATCGGTCACATTGCCACTGGCCGTATCAACGCTGAGCACTGCAACCCCGCTCCCGGTCTGGTGACGGCTACGCGCTTCATACGGATAATCCGGCTTGGGCGCGTAAATCGCGATCGCCTTAGCCCCGGTAATCGACATTGTACCCGTGACGCCTTGCGGCGCTTTAACTGGACCAGTCGGCTTGTTAGTCTTTGGCGGTGGAGGTTTTTCTTCGTGAAATTCCGCCACGTCCGGAATGGGTGGCGGTTCCTGAATTGGAATATCTTCCGGCGGCGGCGTCGGTTGATCTTCCGGCTGCAACGTTGCTTCGACGGTCGCGGTTGGAATTTGGGACAAATCGACAGGGGGCGCCTCATGCTTGATTCCTGCGATCAAAACTGAGCCAGCTTCTATCAATATGGCGCCGCCGAAAGCGGCCCAAAATTGCCAGCTGGGTGGTGGTTTATAAAGAAGCGGCTGAGGCATGTTTACGGTCCAGATGAAGGCCCGGGCATGTTCTTTAGCCCTTCACTCTTGATTTCGAACGCAACTTTGTAAAAACCGACTGAGCGCAAGGTATCGAGCACGCGAATGATATTGAAGTGAACGGTGTCGGCATCGCCACGGATGAACACTTTCGCTTCTGGATTTTCGTCGTGCACCTTTTTCAGTCTTGCCGCCAAATCGTCGTAGCTCCGCATTTCTTCCTTATCGAAATAGGGGTGCCCATCGCGGTCCACTGACACGCTGATGTACTCGTTTTTGGCCTGGGTTTCGCCGGTCTGGCCAGTGGGCAGGTTTACTTTCATGCCCTTCATATGGACCTGGCTCAGGCTCACCATCATGAAACTCGCCAACAAAAAGAACATGATGTCGATCAACGGGATGATCTCGATCCGTGCTTTGTGATGAGGAATCGGTGAGCTAACGCGCATGACTTTTTAGATCGACGAACCTTTGGACGAGCTCGGTGAGGAGGTGTGCCCGATTGTCGCTTCCTCGCGGCGTCCTTTATTTTGAGCTTCCAGCATAACTTCGAGGTTGGTGGCTGCGGTCTGCAGTTCGAACTCTAAGTTAGACACGCGGGACGTGAAAAAGTTAAACGGAATCAACGAGAAGATCGCGATACCGAGACCGCACGCGGTCGCGATAAGCGCCTCCGCGATACCGCCGGTGACGGCGACGACCGCGATTTCTTCGTTACCAAGAGCGCCGAACGCCTTGATCAGTCCGGTGACCGTTCCCAACAAACCGAGCAAGGGAGCGAGCGTCACCAACGTATCCATGACCACGAGGAACCGGCCGGCGCGTTTGATCTCAATACCGGCGGCAACCTGTAACGCGCCCTGCAACGACGCGTGCTGGTGATTCAATCCGTTCCAGATCATCCGCAGAACCGGATCGCGTGAATCGCGCGACAAGCGCGACGCTTCCGCCACGTCGCCCACTTCGATCGCGGTAAAAACTTTCTCGATGCGCTTTGGGTCGCGACGGAACCAGCGGCCGCTCCACCAGAAAACACGCTCGATCACCACCGTGAGAGCAACGATCGACACGATCAGGATCGGCCACATCACCGGACCGCCCTGGTTGAACTTGTCGATGAAATAGTTTCCGGTGACTTTTGTTTCGTACAAGTGCGCAGCCGGCGCGGCCGATGCGCTTGGAGCCGGAGCTAATGTCGCTGTAACGCTGGAGCCGGGAGCGGCTACACCGGGAGCGCCGGGTGCGCCCGCGGGTTGGCCTGGAGCACCGGGAGCGGCTACGCCGGGAGCGCCTGCAGGTTGACCAGGAGCGCCGGCCGGCATTCCTGCGGGAGGCGGCTGACCAGGAGCGCCGGGTTGTGCGCCCGCCGGCGCACCAGCTGGAGGCGGCGCGTTCGGTGGCGGCGGTTGCTGACCCGGCCGCTGCGGCGCCTGAGCAAACGCAGTCAGCGCAATCATACTTAAACAAAGACTTAGGAATGTTTTCATAGTTTCGGCGGATTTGAATTTACTGCTCGGTGGGGTGCTTTTATCCCAAAAGGTTTGGACGCGAGTCGAGCAAAACTTTTCACTTTTCTTTAGTGGACGCTGTTACAGGTAGCGCCGTTTAATATTTCGCATTAGCCACGGCTGGAGGATGTAACGCGAAGCCACAAACTTTATCCCACGCGTGAAAACTTATCCACGCACGACCACTCGATTGCGCAGCGGCGGCCAATCACCTATCCGCGCTTCCAATTGATCTCCATTTCGAATCGGACCCACACCAGATGGAGTTCCGGTCAGGATCACATCGCCCGGCAATAGAGTCAGCGATTGGCTCGCGAACGAAACAACCTCGGCCGGCGGATAAATCATCTGGCTGGTCCGCGCACTCTGTCGCACTTCCCCATTCTGTCGCAGCTCGATTCTTAAATCGCCGACATCGACGTCGCCATAAACGAACGGACCAACCGGCGTGTAGGTGTCGAACGATTTGCAGCGACCGAATTGTTTTTCCGATTTCTGCAAATCGCGGTCGCTGATATCCAGGCCGATGGTGTATCCAAAAATAAAATCGCTGGCCTGTTCGACGGAAACATTTTTGGCCGTTTTGCCGATTACGATCCCAAGCTCGGTTTCGTAATCGGTCTGGTGCTCGGGAAACGCGATCTCGATTGCGCCTTGGTGCGGCAAAAGCGAAGTCGGTGCCTTAAACCAGATCAAAGGCGTGCCCAACGGCGTCCGCTTCATCTCCGCGATGTGATCGGCATAATTCAATCCTACCGCAATGAGTTTGGACGGCGCGACTGGGACATTGACGGCTAGGTCGGCCAGTTTTCGCACTTCGCCAGTCGGTTGGACGCCCGTCCAATAAGGCTTCGCCAACACGTGAACCTCATCGCCAACAACTTCCCCGTAAAAGTCCTTGTTACTCAACCTGAATCCGCCAAACGTCCTCATTGAAATCCGCAGATTACGCAGATTCTCGCAGATCGGAAGAGGATGCGCTCAGGAAATCTGCGAAATCGGTGGCAACTACCGCGGGACAATCGCCACGAAATCGCGCACCGGTTTTTGTTCACCGATTGAAAACGCACCGCCGTTCGCCCGCTTAAACCAAAATGCGCTCGACGAACCGCCGTCCAGATTGATCGCGCGCTGGATCTTGAAACCGGGAATGGCAACAGCGGCCAGAACATTCGACAAATCCGCCAGAGTTACATCCGAACAAAAACCGATCGCCGCTTTGTCCCCAGTCGCGACAGCCGCAAAGGTGCGCTGCGCGGTTTTGGTCGACTCCAAGCCGTGGACGGATTTGCCCGCGTCCACAATCATTGGGCCACACTCAACCGCGGCATCCGGCTTTTGATTCATCGAAAATTCGGATACGCGCGATATTTGAACTTTCTTCGCGACCGAACTGAGCACACCCGTCAGCAAGCGCGCCTTTTGCAGTGGTGTGACCACCTTGCCGTCGACCACCAACAATCCAATCGGCCGATATTCTGGATCGAAATAGCCGCCGTTGACTCCGGCCAGAAAATTTCCGCCGGACATGACATCCTCCAAATCGGCGCGCGGTTCGTTCGCGCGGTCGACGACGGTAAGCCGGCATGACTTCATGGAAAAGATCGCCAGCTCGAGCGATGCGCGATCTCCGGTGGCGGCGTCCTCCATCACCACATAGCGGTGCTCGATTCCCTTTGCCGGTGAAGCCTCAGCTTGACTGGAGATCTGCGCCCACTGCGCTTTGGCAGTGGAAAAAAGAAGCAGCAGAAAAAACCCGGCGCTAAGCTTTCGCACCGTATTTGTCGATCAAAGTCTGGAAGCGCGGATCTTTGCGCAAAGGATCCCAAATCGGGTTCAACTTCAAAATTTCAACCGTGATCGCTGTAGGTTTCTGAAGCAAACCTTCAAGAATATTCAGCGCTTTGTCGCTATCACCGAGGATCGTATAAATTTCCGCGGCAGTTTCAGTGATCTCCGGCCCGCCGAAAGCGTCTTTGCTTTCGGGGAGCAACTCCAGCGCGTGATTAATTCCAGTGATCGCAGCGTCTTTTTCCCCCAACCAAGCGTGAATCTCGGCAACCAGCGACACAACGTTCGCGACACCCGGATTCTGTTTCTCAAAATCTTCGGCGCGCTGTTTTGCTTTTAAGAAAGCCTCGCGGGCGCCGGCTTCATCACCCAATCCGCGCTTGGCGGCGCCGATCGTAATGTATTTGCCGCATATCGCGGAGGGGTAGGAAGAGAGCGCGGAATCGGGAACTTTTTCGGCTTCACTCACGGCCGCCGCATATTGCCGGCGCAACAGGGAAAGACTGGCCTTCCCGGTTGAGATCCTGGCCTCGAGCTCCGGACTCAACTTAGTTGTGTCGGCTTTCGCAATTATGCTGTCGGCCACGCTAAGGTCGCCTTTTTCTTCCATCGCGACCTTGGCTTTGATTTCAAGAAGACCAAAAGCGCTCGGGTCGACGGCAAGGGCGCGGTCCAAAACCCTGTTCGCGCCGTCGAAATCGCGTTGCATTTCATAACTAATCGCCAGGTTTTGCATCGACCAAACGTCATTCGGATTCAGGCTGACCGCTTTTTCGAGGCTGGCATTTGATTCAACCCATTTTCCCTGCCGGCGCTGGATGGCGCCAAGCGAGAGATAAACTTCTGCCTCGTTAGGCAGGCCGGCTCGCGCGATCTCAAATTCGCGAGCAGCAGCGTCGAAATCGTTGTCGACGTAATAATAAACGAATCCCTGAGCGAGATGCGCTTCCGGCAACTCCGGTTGCAATGCCAAAGCCTGTTTGGCCAATTCGCGCGCCTTGTCTTTCCGGGCCGAGGATCCTTCGATCGAATGCACAAACCAGCTCTCCAGTTGCGAGTACCGGGCAAAGGCGAGCGCAAATTTCGGATCGAGATCAACCGCGCGCTGATAGAGTTGTTCGCCCTGCTTCAACTTATCGGTCTCTTCATGCGAGCTGGTCCACAAATCGTGGGCGCGAACAAACGCGAGATAGGCTTCGTTGTTTTGGGTCGGCTTCTTCTCCATCGACGCTTTTTCTGAAGGCGACAGCTTTGCTTTCAACGCGTCGCTGATCTTTTCGGCAAGATCGGTTTGAATCGCAAAGACGTCGGTCAGATCACGATCGTAATCGCTGGCCCAAATGTGCTCGTCGTTATTGGCGTCGATTAACTGGACATTAATCCGAACCCGGTTGCCGGCCCGACGAACGCTTCCTTCAAGAATCGTCGAGACGCCTAACGCTTTGCCAATCTCGCGAACATTGGAGGTCTTGCCCCGATACGGCATGACGGACGTGCGAGAAATCACTTTTAAGTCTCCGATCTTGGACAAGTTGGTCAGGATATCGTCTTGGATTCCGTCAGCGAAATAAGCGTTTTCCTTTTCGTCGCTGAAATTTTCAAACGGCAGGACCGCGATTGATTTGTCGACTTTGTGGGCAACGGCGCGCGGCAGAACAAAAAACCCGACCGCCGCGGAAATGACGACCCCGGCCGCGGCGAGCAGGAAGAGGTTGCGACGACGGTGGGTACTGCTGGGCGCGGTTTGGATTGTCGCACTTGGCGTGCGGCGGATTCCGGACGGCGTAATGTCGAACACCCACGCCAGCACCAGCGCGACCGGAAATCCGATTAGCAACAGCGCGATGACGACACGAATAACCGAATTCGAAATGTCGAACACCGGAAGAACCTGGGCGAGTCCCTGGGCCAGCGCCCAACCCGCAACGATGTAGGCAATCGCGACGCGGTACACTTTGCGTCGCTTCAGCTCGTCGAAAAAGCCGGTCATAGCCACAGGTCCAGGTACGTTAACGTTCAACGGCAACCGTTAGACAGGCAAATCCAAGGTGCCGTTCACTTCACTCCGGTCGCGAAAAGGGTCTGAAAATGGGGGTTTTGCTTTTCCCGCGAGACCACTGAAACGTCGACGTCGCGGAATCCGCCCTGCTCAAGAAGCTCGAGCAATCTTACTTCGCTGAATCCAAGCCACCTGTCGGCGTACAGCTCGCGCGCCTTTTCGAAATTGTGACTGAGCAAATCGAGCACCACGATCCGGCCGTTCTTCTTGAGAATGCGATGCGCCGATTGGATCGCGCGCTCCGGCTTGATCGCGTGGTGAAGAGCCTGGCTCAAGATGACAAGATCGACGCTCTCCTTTGCAACCGGTGGATCTTCGAGGTCGCCCAGCCGGTATTCGAGATTACTGAAGCCGTGCTCCCTCGCCAGTTTCGAACCGAACTCGACCATTTTCGGTGAATTATCGACGGCAATGACTTTGCGGGCGTTGCGAGCCAGCAATTGGGAGAGCGTTCCCTCGCCCGCGCCCAAGTCGACAATAGTCAATCGCGGCACCAATGAAATCAGGGCATGCGACAGCGCTTTCCAGGACCGTCCCGGGACATAGCTGCGTCCAAATTTTCCGGCGAGCTCGTCGAAATATTCCCGCGCCTTGTCCTGACGCTTGCGGAGGGCAAGTTTCAAAGCGGTCCGGTCGCGCGCGGTTTCCGGGATGTCTCGGGCAAGAATTTCAATCATTTCCTGCATTCGGCCGCGGGCTCCGTTTTTGCCGGCGGCTTTGTTCGCCCCGTAATAAACATTCTTTCCAGCCCGACGATCGTCCACGACGCCGGCGCGTTTGAGCTGGGCCAAATGACTGGAAATCCGCGATTGCCCCATGCCAAGAATCTGCTGCAGCTCGGCCACCGAAAGCTCTTCCTGTTCGAGGAGCAAGAGCAGGCGCAGCCGAGTCGGGTCGGCCAGGAGCTTGAGCAAATTAATCGTTGACGGCATTCTCAGACCAAACGATATATCTACGTATCATGATTGGTCAATATGTTGCTGACTGCCTGATCTCTTCTCTTGTCCCCCGTCACTAATCACCCGTCACTTCTTTTATGTCGCGTCGTTATATCTTTTCTTCCGAATCCGTTGGCGAAGGTCATCCCGACAAAGTTTGCGATACCATTTCAGATGCAGTGCTCGACGCCTGTCTCCGACTCGATCCGACAAGCCGCGTCGCCTGCGAAACCTACGCCAAGAGCAACATCGTAATCGTCGGCGGCGAGATCACGGTGCCGCTTCTGAAGAAGGAACGTCGCTCGCTGACGTCGGTTCTGAACATCGACCAGATTGTGCGGAGCGCGATCGAGGAAATCGGTTACGTGAACGATGACGATGTGTTCCATGCCAATAAGGTTTTCATCAGCAACATTCTCACCGATCAGTCGTCGGATATTTCGCAAGGTGTCGATCAGAAGGATGCGGACGGCAAGGGTCATGCCGAGCAGGGCGCGGGCGATCAAGGCTTGATGTTCGGCTTCGCTTGTGACGAAACGCCGGAGCTCATGCCGGCGCCGATCATGTTCGCACATCGGCTCGGCCGTGAGCTCACCCGAATTCGCAAGAACGGCGAGTGTGCCTGGTTGCGGCCGGACGCGAAGTCGCAGGTCTCGGTAATTTACGACGGGCTGACACCGGTCGGCATTTCCAACGTCGTTATTTCAACGCAGCACACGCCCGATGTTTCGCATGACGAAATTGTTAAATTCTGCGTCGAGAAAGTGATCCGCAAAGTTTTGCCGGCCGACATGCTGAACGACAAAACGGAATTTCTCATCAATCCGACGGGGCGTTTCGTCATCGGTGGACCGCAGGGCGATACCGGCCTGACCGGGCGCAAGATCATCGTCGATAGTTACGGTGGCATGGGACGTCACGGTGGTGGCGCGTTCTCCGGAAAGGATCCAAGCAAAGTTGATCGGAGCGCGGCGTACATGGGCCGATGGGTCGCAAAGAATATTGTCGCCGCGGGTCTCGCTCGCCGGGCCGAAATTCAATTCGCCTATGCAATTGGTCATCCCGAACCCGTCAGCGTGCACGTTAACACCTTTCTCACTAACACGGTTGATGAAGAGAAAATCGAGAGCGCGGTCAGAAAGGTGTTCAGCTTCAAACCGGCTGACATCGTTAAGCAGCTCGATCTCCTCCGGCCGATTTATAGCAAGACGACCAATTACGGCCACTTTGGTAAGGATGATCCCGATCTGACTTGGGAACGCACCGACAAGGCCGAGGAACTAAAAAAAGCCGCGAAATAATTTATGAGCACGACAACGACTGAAACCAAAACAAAACAAGATTACAAAGTCGCCGATATTTCGCTGGCCGACTTTGGCCGCAAGGAAATTTCAATCGCGGAAAAGGAAATGCCCGGATTGATGTCGATCCGCGAAAAGTATTCGCAATCGAAACCACTGGCTGGTGTGCGCATCACCGGTTCCCTGCACATGACAATCCAGACCGCGGTGTTGATCGAAACACTGATCGATCTTGGCGCCTCAGTTCGCTGGGCTTCGTGCAACATTTTTTCAACCCAGGACCATGCCGCGGCGGCAATCGCCAAGGAGGGCATCCCAGTTTTTGCGTGGAAAGGCGAATCACTCGAAGAGTATTGGTGGTGCACTTATCGCGCGCTTTCGCACCCGGACGGCAAGGGTCCGCAGTTAATTGTGGATGACGGCGGCGACGCCACTTTGCTGATTCACAAAGGTTACGAGCTCGAAGAAGGCAGCGATTGGGCGAAATCCAAATCTGCGAACAAGGAAGAGCAGGTCATCAAGGATTTGTTGCTCGAAGTGCAACGTGAGAATCCGTATCGCTGGCACGAGATTGCGAAAGACTGGCGCGGCGTTTCGGAAGAAACGACTACCGGCGTGCATCGTCTCTATAAGATGGCGCAGGAAAACCGGCTGCTGGTTCCTGCAATCAACGTCAACGATTCCGTTACCAAATCGAAGTTCGATAATCTCTACGGTTGCCGGCATTCGCTGGTCGACGGATTAAATCGCGCGCTCGATGTGATGATCGCCGGCAAGGTTGCGGTCATCTGTGGTTATGGCGACGTCGGCAAAGGTTGCGCGCAATCACTGCGCGGGCAGGGCGCCAGAGTTGTGATCACCGAGATCGACCCGATCTGCGCGCTGCAAGCCGCGATGGAGGGATACCA
>JAJPJU010000216.1 GCA_021324035.1 Spartobacteria bacterium
AAAGGTCTGGCCAACGCTGCCGCCGATGTGTTTGGCGGTGACAAAATAATTCGACGCAATGACCGTCCCTAAAAAGCTTCCGAATTGACCTTCATACTGCCAGCCGCTGTTGGCGAGCGGACCAGTCGGCGCGGTGGTGTTGGCGGTGGGATTTGCGGTTGTGTCCGTTCCGTAGAGAATAACGGCCCGCATCGATCCAATCGAAGCGACGGCGGCAATCAGTGTGATGAGAGCGCGGCGGAGCATGAGCTCAATAATATAATAAGGACGCCGAGCGCGCCGAAAAATTTTTCCGCTAGCAGCTCGCAACCGTAGTCAAATCAAACGGGCCGGTTGTTTGTCCGAGGGACATTTCCTGGAGCAGGAAATCGAGTTTGTTCAGATCGACCGGTTTCACGAGATGATGTGAGAAACCGACGTCGCGGCTGCGGCAGATGTCTTCTTCCATTCCGTAACCGGACAAAGCGATGCCAAAAATCTGGCGTTGGGCCCGTAATGTCCGAAAAAGATCGGTGCCGGTGCCGTCCGGCAATCCAATATCGCTGACCAACACGTCAAATTCGTTGGCGGCGGCGAGATCGAGCGCGGAACGAACATCGAAGGCGGGATGAACTTCATAGCCTCGCCGTCGGAGCATTCGGGTGAGGGACAGGTTCGTATCTTCATGATCTTCCACCAGGAGTAATCGCACCGATTTTCTTTTTACGGTGAAGTCAGGCTGCGAAATCGATTCCTGCATCGGATCCGGAACGCAGGTTGGAAAAAGCGCAGTAAACTTCGCGCCGCGATCGCGGCCATCACTGCTCGCGGTGATTGAGCCCTGATGGGCTTCGACCAAAGCTTTGCTAATTGCCAGGCCAAGGCCCAATCCGCCGAGTTGGCTCCGGCCGCCCTGCTCAAAGGCGTGAAAAATCCTGGGCAGGGTGTCGCCGTCTATGCCGCAGCCCGAATCTTCGATTTCAACTTGAAATTGTCCGCTGGAATCATTGCCGCTTCGAATAAACAGCCTGCCGTTGTCGGGCGTGAATTTGACGGCGTTTTTGATCAGATTCCAAAAGATTTGCTGAAGCCGCGCGGGATCTGCGCGCAGGTGAACCCGACTCGCCTTCAACTCCGTTTGGAGCTCGAGTCTTTTCTCCGCGATGTCGGACTGACAGATTTCCAGCGCATTTCGCAGCAGGGTGTGAGCGTCGACGACCTCGAAACTTAATTGCACTTTACCTTTGCTGATTCGGGTGAGATCAAGAAGATCGTCGATGAGACGCGCCTCCAGCTCGACGTTGCGCCGGATGAGTTGGAGCGATTCCTGCATCGTTTCGGGAAGGCCATGTTCGTGTTCCAAGGTTGCGACCGACGCGAGGACCGGGGTGAGGGGAGTCCTTAGCTCGTGACTGAGCATGGCCAGAAATTTGTCTTTGGCCGCGCTGGCTCGTTCGGCTTCGGCGCGTGCGTGCTCGGCCGCGGCCTGTTCGCGGATGAGATTTTCCCGTTCGACGGCTTGTTGTCTGATTTGTTCTGTCTTTTTAAAGAGATCAACAAACACCGCGATCTTGGCCCGAAGAATATCCGGAACAACCGGAGTAAGAATGTAATCAACCGCGCCTAACGAATAACCGCGCGAAATATGGTTCACCGTATCGTTGATTGCACTGACGAAAATGATCGGCGTAGTTTCGGAGCATTGACGTTGTCGAATCAGGGCGGCCGTTTCAAAACCGTCCATCCCCGGCATGTTCACATCCAGAAGTATCGCAGCAAAATCGTGCCGCAGCAGATGGCGCAAGGCCTCTTTGCCCGATCGGGCGCAAACAATGTTCTGATTCAACTGTGCCAGCATTACCTCGTAAGCCAACAGCTTGTCGGCGCGATCGTCGACTACGAGAATGCTGACCTTCTCGTCCATCTCTGCCTCGCTCCCGTGTTGATTTGTCGGGTTCACCGAACCAGCCAGTTCCGTAATAGTGATAACAATTCTTCTGTTTCGACCGGTTTGGCGATGTAATCGCTCGCGCCGGCATCGATGCATTTTTCCCGATCGCCTTTCATCGCCTTGGCCGTCAGGGCTACGATCGGAAGTTCATTGAAGCTGTAGCGTTGACGAATCGCCCGCATAGTGTCGTAGCCGTCCATTTCCGGAAGCATGATGTCCATGAGGACCAAATCGATGTGTTCAGTTTTCTGAAGCGCTTCGATTCCAGCTTTCCCGGTCTCGGCTGAGATCACTTTAATCTTGTAACGCTCCAACAAACTCGTCATCGCGAAAATGTTTCGGATGTCGTCGTCGACGATGAGAATTCTCCGGCCGGTGAGCATTTCGTTAGGGTCGTGTAAACGCCGCAGAAGATCGCGTTTGTCCGGCGCCAATTTTGAAACATCGTGATGCAGCCAGAGCGCGACTTCGTCGAACAGCCGCTCGGAACTGCGAACATCTTTAAGGATAATTGTTTGGGCGAGACGATTCAGCTGTTCTTCTTCCTGCCGGGACAAATCCTTTCCCGTATAAATTACAATCGGCAATTGCTGATTTTCAGCGCGAATCTGCTCGATCAATTTGAATCCGGAGATGTCGGGCAACATCAAGTCGACGATGACGCATCCGAACTCATCATTCCGCAAAGCCTCCAACGCGGCGGCTCCGGTCGGTGCCTCGACCATCTTAACCTGGCCATTTCCGATGAGTTCGCCGATTGCGTTGCGTTGAATGGCGTCGTCTTCAACAACCAGCAGCTTCTTCTCCTCGAGAGTGGCCATCCGCGCTGCACGCGCCAAAAGTGTTTTGACCGCAGCCGCACTCATCGGTTTCTCCAGCGCTCCGATTGCGCCGTGCTTTAACGCGGTTGATAAACCAACTCCGCCGCTTGAATAGGCGATGATTGGAATGTGCCGAATCGCGAGCTCCGATTTGAGTCTGATTAAAAGTCTGGCGCCATCGATATCGTTCAATTGCAGATCAAGCACGATCGCAATCGGACCGTAATCGCGGGCCAGCGCCACTGCAGTTCTTCCTTGCGGCGTGACGATTCCTTTGAAACCCGCCTGGTGGATCGACTCGAGCAGCCATTCCGCCTGTTCTCGATCCGGTTCGATGATTAGGACTGGCCTGTCGTCCGGCAAAATGTCGAAGCGATCGTC
>JAJPJU010000187.1 GCA_021324035.1 Spartobacteria bacterium
GCTCCGCCACCAGCACCGGTCCCGGCGCATTTGATTTCGAGGATACAAGTTGGCCGGCGAATCCGACTTTCTGATCTCCGGAGTAAATGTCGACCGCCAGAACCAGGTCAGGAAATTTCCCAGGCCGCAACGATAAATTTGGAACGATTGGGTCCAGCGCGCCGCGGAGATCGAACAGATCGAGGTTCCGTTTGGTTTGCGATCGCCAATTCGCGGTGCTCGCGGAATTTCCCCACAGTAAAACGCCAAGATGCCGTTCTTCTTTTCCGTTCGGCGGAATGAAAGCGCGTCCAATCTCAAAAATGGCCACGGTTTCGGCACCGGCATTCACATTTCTTTCCAGAACGACCAGGAGTCCCCCAATCAGGCTCGCGCGAAGAGCGACATGATCTTCGCTCAGCGGATTTTTCAGCGCGACCACGTCGTTGCCGAATCCAGACGCACTTCTCGGTATCAGCTTGGATGTGCGCGCTTCGAAGAGTCCGCGCGCGACCAGACGCTGGCGCATTTCAGATTCCAGATCGTGAGCGTGGTCTGCCGCGCTCGAAGCGGTGAACCGGCTCCGGTCTGTTCCCGGGATTTTGTTGATCCCGTAAGCGCGGACGATTTCCTCAATCAGATCGACGTCGCGCAGCAAATCCCGCCGATAGCTGGGGATTTTCCATTTCATGAGCTTCGCTGCGCTGGTTTTCTTCAAACCAAAGTGGGTGAGGATTTCGTCAACTTGTTTTGGCTTGATCGGGACACCGACGACGCGATCCACCTTTTCGTAGCTCAACGAAACATCCGGCGGGTTCGCGGGAATCTTTCCGGCGACATTGATTTCTTTTGCGGGAGTTCCTCCGGCGATTTCCTGGATCAGCTCGGTCGCGCGATGGGATGCGCGCAAAACCATTTCCGGATCGACCCCGCGTTCGAACCGATAACTTGCGTCGCTCGGCAAACTGAGTTGGCGCGCAGTCTTTCGAACGCTTGCTGGAAGGAAATACGCGGCCTCGAGCAGAATGTTTTTGGTGGACGCGCTGACGCCGGTTTCTTCACCGCCCATTACGCCGCCGATCCCAACCGCCCGCTGTTGATCAGCCACAACGCAATTGTCCGGCTTGAGCGAATAAGTCTTTCCGTCGAGCGCGAGAAATTTTTCACCATCGTGAGCAAGCCGGACGTTGATGTCGCCGTTCAATTTGTCGGCGTCGAACGCATGGGTGGGCTGGCCAAGCTCGAGCATCACGAAATTCGAGATATCGACGATGTTGTTGATCGAACGAATTCCAGCGCTCTCGATTTTACTTCGCAGCCATTGCGGGCTCGGGCCGACGGTGACGTTACTGATCCTCCGCGCGGAGAAGAACGGACATTCCCGCGTTGACGCGATTGTTGCGCCGGTTTTCCTGATCTCGATCTTGGGGTCGGCCGGCCGCGAGTTTAATTTTTTTCCGGTGAGCGCTGCGATTTCACGCGCCAAACCATAATGGCTCAGCAAGTCCCCGCGGTTCGGGGTGATTTCAACGTCCAAAATCGTGTCGCTCGGAAACAAATCTGAAATCGGGGCGCCGATCTTCGCTTCCGGCGACAAGATCAAGAGACCGGCGGCGTCGGAGCCGAGGCCGAGCTCGATCGCGCTGCAAAGCATTCCCTCGCTCTCGACGCCTCGCAGTTTGCTTTTTCGAATCTCGGTTCCGTTAGGCAATTTCGCTCCCGGAAGGGCCAGCGGAACTTTGTCGCCAACTTTGTAATTGGTCGCGCCGCAAACAATCTGGCGTTTGATTCCGCTGCCGTCGTCGACTTCGCAAACACTCAGACGATCGGCATCCGGATGGCGCGAAGACGCTTTTATTTGCGAAACAATCACATTGTCGATTTTCGCGCCGCGGGTTTCGATATTTTCAGTTTCGACGCCGGCACGGGTCAACAAATCGGCGATCTCTTCCGGATTTTTTGGAAGATCGACAAATTCGCGCAGCCAGTTGACGGAAAATTTCATGAGAAATGCAGGTAGGGGCGATTGTCCGCAATCGCCTGGTGGCGGGTCTGTGACCCGCCGCTACCTCGGGATGATAAAAGAGTGTTCACGCGAATTGCCTCAAGAACCGCAAATCGTTTTGGCTGAAATACCGAATATCAGGAATGTCGAACAGGATCATGGCCAGGCGGTCCATTCCGAGACCGAACGCGAACCCGCTCCATTTCTCGGGATCATAGGCTTTGTCACCGCGCGCTTTGTTGACCTGTTCGAACACGGCGGGATGGACCACGCCCGAACCGGCGACTTCGATCCAGCGCTCTCCGCTTTTGAGCGCCTTCGATTTTACATAAACCTCCAGGCTCGGCTCGGTGAACGGAAAGAAGTGCGGACGGAATTGAATCTGCGTGTCCGAACCAAACAGTTCGCGCATGAAAAATTCGAGCGAGCCCTTCAGGTCCGCGACGCTGACGTTTTCATCGACGTACAGTCCTTCGATTTGATGAAACTGCGGGCTGTGGGTCGCGTCGAGTTCGTCACGGCGATAGGCGGCGCCAGGTGAGATGACGCGAATCGGCGGTTTCGCCGCTTGCATGGTGCGGATTTGAACCGTCGAAGTGTGAGTTCGGAGCAATCGGCCATCGGGCAAAAAGAATGTGTCCTGCTCGTTTCGGGCCGGATGTTCGGGTGGGGTGTTGAGCGCGTCGAAGCAGTGCCACTCGTCGTCGATGTCCGGTCCGTCCGCCAACGCGAAACCCATTCGCCGGAAAATTTCGATCGAGCGTTCCCACATTTGGGTAAGGGGATGGAGCGCGCCGATCTCCCGCGGTGTTCCCGGCAACGAGATGTCGATCTTCGCGAGGGCGCCGGATTCTTTCGCGGAGCGAAATTGTTGCGAACGCGATTCGATTGCGGCCGTAACCGCGGTGCGAATTTCGTTCAGCAACTTGCCGACGACTGGCTTTTCCTCTTTGGGGAGCGTCTTCATTTGCTCGCCCCACGCAGAAATGCTGCCGCTGCGTCCGAGATATTTTACCCGGGCGGCTTCAAGGGCTTGCTCGTCGCTGGCGGCGGTTATCTCTGCCAGCGCGGCTTGCTGAAGATCTTCAAGTGGGTGTGACATGAATGAGCAAACGTTGAACGCTCAACGTCCAACGCTCAATGATTTTGTAGGGCGTTTCTGTGAAACGCCGCGGCGGCTGACACAGCCGCCCTACAATTCACGCCGCTTTCTTCTTCGACTTCGACTTTTCGTCGAGCGCGCCCTTGACTTGTTCGACGATCGCTTTGAAAGCGTCCGCATCGTTGACCGCGATGTCGGCCAGAATTTTGCGGTCCAGGCCCACGCCGGCGGCTTTCAAACCTTCGGCGAAGCGGCTGTAAGTCATACCATGCGCGCGGGCGGCGGCGTTCAACCGTTGGATCCAAAGATAACGGAAGGTGCGTTTACGCGTTTTGCGATCGCGATAGGCCCAATACTTGCCTTTCATGGTCGCGTCCTTGGCGTAACGGAAAAGTTTCGATCTGCGTCCGCGATAACCCTTGGCGGATTTGATGACGCGTTTGCGCCGGGCCCGGCTGGCGGGCGAATTAGTGGCTCTTGGCATTTGTTGTTATGCCCCGCCAGGGCGGGGCTCCTTCATTCAGCGGGCTGTTCGTTTTAATTATCGATCTTTCCGACCTCGCTCGCTGATAAATCCCGCAACCGCGGGACAGGTGGAGAGATGAACCGGCGCACTGGCGCCGGGGCGAAGAAGGTAGGTCAAAAATCGATCGATTCAAATCCGAAATCCGAATGTCGAGATCCGAAACAAATTCGAATAATCAAACTTTATAGTGAAATGCGAAATGTGCTTCTTCGGATTTTGAATTTCGTGCTTGTTTCGGTATTCGGATTTCGAATTTTCATTCGTCATTTCGGATTCTTTGATAGAATCCGATCGTGCATTGGCTGGCGCGTCACCGGTTGGTTTTGCTCGGGCTGATCGCAGCCTCTTGGACAGCCCTGGTCGCGCTGGCGCATTTTTTTCCATCGGCGCCTTTCCTATCGGGAGTGTGGAACGGTGAGCGCAGTTTCTCGGATTTGCTCCGCCGGGATGGGCGCAAAACTGCCGTGCATCCGGATTTTGTCTTCGTCGGAATCGATCAGCAATCGTTGCAGCCGGATGCGGTTGGCGCAGAAGAGGCAGCCGGCAATCGTGCCCTTCAACTGATGCTCCAAAAACCGTATCCGTGGTCGCGCGAAGTCTGGGCCCTGTTGATGGACCAACTGTTCACTTCCGGCGCGCGGCTGGTAATGTTCGACATTGTTTTCAGTTCGACGAACGAAGGCGACGCGGCATTTCACGCGGCCCTGGACAAATATCGCGATCGGGTTGTGATCGGCAGCAACATCAACGTGGGACGTCCCGACTTGAATTCGAAGCAAACAACCGAATCCGAAGCCAACCAGATCATGTTGCCCAATCAAAGTCTGATTCCGGCTCCGCAAGGCATGGACGATCGGGTGGGGTTTGTGAATTTTTGGCGCGATCTGGACGGCATTGTCCGGCATGTCGAATTCCATCATTCCGATCTGCCCGCAGGTCAGCGAGGGCCTAACGAGTTCATTTACGATTCGATGGCCACCCGAGCACTGAAGAAACTTGGCCGCGGCGATTCAGTGCCGAACGATGTCGATTCGCATGCGATCCGGTTCGGGCCAGAAGATGCGTATCCGCCGCATCCGCTCTACGAGATCTTTTTGCCGAAAACGTGGCATGCCAATTATCAGGACGGCGCTTTCTTCAAAGACAAGATCGTGGTCGTCGGTGCCGCGGCGCAGATTCAACACGATTTCCTGGCCACGCCGATCGACGAAAACATGCATGGGCCGGACATGCATTTGCACACATTGGCGGCGGCGCTTGATCACGAATTTCTTCGCGAAGTTCCGATTAAGGCTGATTTCGTCTTTATCATAGTAGCGGCGCTTCTCGCCTGGTTGGTCGTCACGTTCGTTAGGCGTCCGTTATTTTGCATTCTTGTTCTCGCGGGGATCGTCGTTGCCTACCTGGTCGCCGCGCGAATTCTTTACGATCGTGCCGGCTTGCTGATGATGGTGGTGCCGCCATTGATTGTTTTCGGTGGCACCGGGGTGTTCGGCCTGGGATTTGAATATGCCCTGGAACGAAGAGAAAAGATGCGGACCCGAAGAACACTGGAGCGTTACGTTTCGAAAAATCTCGTCAAAGAAATTCTCGAAAATCCGGGCGGCTACTACAGCTCGATGCTCGGCTCGCGCAAGCCGGTCACGGTTTTGTTTTCCGATCTCGTCGGCTTCACCAGTTTGTCGGAGCAGGCCGATCCCGCCGCGCTGGTGTCGCAATTGAATCGTTATCTCAGCGCGATGGTGCCCACGGTTTTCGATAACGGCGGCACCCTCGATAAATTTATCGGCGACGCGATCATGGCCGTGTGGGGCAACGTCAGCAGCCACGGAATGGCGGAAGACGCGAAAGCAGCGGTGCGGGCAGCGTTCGGTATGCGCAAAATGCTGGCGAAGTTGAACGAAGAGTGGCGCACCGAAGGCGTCATCCCGCTCGCGTTTGGCGTCGGAATCAATCACGGCGAGGCAGTGGTCGGCAACATCGGTTCCTACGAGCCGCACGAACGGCTCGATCCAACGGTGATCGGCGACGCGGTCAATTTGGCATCGCGCTTGGAAGCGCTGACTCGAGAATACCGGGTGGATATTTTAATTGGCGCGAGTGCTGCGGATTTGGTGCGGGACGAGTTCCAGTTGCGCTCGGTCGATCTGGTTCAAGTCAAAGGCAAAACCGAACCGGTCGATGTGTTCGCGCTTGTCGGATCGCGCGGCGAAATGGTCGACCATGAATTATCAAAGTGGCTGGAATCGTACGAAGAGGGGATCAGGAAATTCCGTGGCCGCAAATTTACCGAAGCGAAAATATTGTTCTCGCAGTTCCTCGAATTTTATCCCGACGATTTCCTGGCCAAGATGTATCTGGATCGGGCTTTGCGTTACGAAAAAGCGCCACCGGACGAATCCTGGAATGCGGTGGAAATATTTACCAAGAAATAATTACCTCGCACAACGGCCACAAAGGGCACGACGGATTTTGAAACGGTTCTAATCTTTGTGTCCGTTGTGGACTTTGTGCGGAGACAGCTTCTCGGTAGCCAAAATCACTCCCGCAGCGTAAAGAAGGCGCGTGACGAAAAAGGCGCCGCAAAAGCTTCATTTCATCGGAATCAGCGGCACCGCCATGGGATCCGTCGCCGCGGCGCTGCGGGAACGCGGATTTAAAGTCACGGGCTCGGACGAAAGCGTTTATCCACCGATGTCCACGTTTCTCGAGGAAAGCGGAATCAAAGTGCGTCAGGGTTATTCCAAAGAAAATATCCCGAACGACGCCGACGTGGTGGTGATCGGCAATGCGATGAAGCGCGGCAATCCCGAAGTGGAAGCGGTGCTGAACCGAAAGCTTTTTTACCTTTCGCTGCCGGAGGTTCTGAAAAATTATTTCCTTCGCGGCAAACACAATCTGGTGGTGACCGGCACGCATGGGAAAACCACCACTACAGCATTGCTGGCGTGGATCATGGAGAAAGGCGGCCGCAAACCGGCTTACGTCATTGGCGGCATTCCGAAAAATTTCGGTCACGGCGCGCGGCTGAACGATTCGAAATATTTCGTGATCGAGGGAGACGAATACGACACCGCGTTTTTCGACAAGCGTTCGAAGTTTGTTCATTACCTGCCGGAGCTGGTGATCGTGAACAACATCGAGTTCGATCACGCCGACATTTTTAAAAACATCGACGAGATCAAGCTCAGCTTTAAGCGGCTTCTTAATATCGTGCCGCAAAACGGAATGGTGCTGCTCAATGGCGACGCCCACAATTGCGTCGAGGTCGCGAAAGACTGTCTGGCCCAGATGGTCGAGGTCGGTTTCTCCAAAAATTGCGCGCAACGGATCCGTGACGTCTCATATTCCGAAAAAGGCTCGCGGTTCAAACTTGGCGACGACTTCTATGAAGTTCCGTTGGCTGGCGAATTCAACGTCCGCAATGCGGCGATGGCAGTGGCAGCGGCGCGATTTTATGA
>JAJPJU010000167.1 GCA_021324035.1 Spartobacteria bacterium
AAGAAGCGGTTCGCGCGTTCAACGAACTCAAAGCGAAAACCCTGGTGCCGATGCACTATGGAACTTTTCGTCTCGGTTACGAGCCGCTGGAGGAACCGCTCGAACGGTTGCGCGCATCGGCCCGCGTTCATGGCATTGAAGACAAAGTCCTCGTCATGACCGAAGGAAAACCGGTGGTACTATAGTGATGAGTGACAAGTGCCGAGTGACGAGCAAGAATCGGAACCCGTGAATCTTACTGACCGCGGCCGGTCCCTGTTCACTGGTCCCTGGTCACTTGCTAGACGCAATTGGCTCGGCGCGCTAAGCGCCGGTATAATTGTCGTCGCGTTTTGTTTCGCGCTTCTCCGGCACGATCCGCTGATTTTTTGGAACGACGATTACGAATTGTCGATCCTCCCGGTTTTCGCCGATGTCGCGCGGAGTTGGAACGAAGGACATCTGCCGCTGCTCAGTCCGTACTCGTGGGTCTGCAACAATCTCGCCGGCGAATTTCAATACGGAACGTTTTCGGTTTTTGTAAATGCCGCGGTGGTCCTGATTTGGAAATTTCCGCTGACGTTTCCGGAGCAAGCCGCCGCTCTGTCGATCACACATTTGTTTGTCCTGGCTGCGGGCGCGTATTTGCTCGCGCGCGATCGTAAACTTTCCTTTTCATTGTCGATTTTCGTTGCACTGATCGCGGCCCTGAATGGCTGGATTATTTGTTGGGGCGCAACGGATTGGTTCGGAGCGCTCGGCGCGTTCACCTGGTTGCCATGGGCGTGGTGGGGGCTCGAGCGCGCCCTGGATCAAAAAAGGACCCGCTGGCGATTTCTTTGGCCCGCGCCGTTTGTGTATCTGCTCGTGACCGGTGGATTTCCATACACGGTCGTGATGCTGGTGCTTTTGATTGCGTGGCTCGTGATCAAGGCAATCTGGGAGAGACCTAAGCATCCCGAGAAGGCCGGGCCGGCTCACAGTCGCGGCGCTAAGGCCTTTCCCACTCTCTTTTCTGTCCTGCCGTTACTTTTTGGAGCTGCCCTCGGCTTTGGATTATCCGCGCCGGCGTTGTTGGCGATTTTCGATTACGTCCAGGGTTCCGCTCGATCGTTGCATTCGGCGGGCGCGCATTTGCAATGGATCGTGCCGTGGCGAGCCCTTCCAGCCCTCGCTTTGCCGTGTTGGACAGTGAGTTGGGCCGATTTTTCCACGCGTTATCTTCCGCACACTGCAACCGAACTTGCCTGCGGCCTGGCCGCGCCGGCGGCGCTCGTTGCCGGATTTCTCTGGCGGCCGCGGTTGTTAATTCGTCGAATGAAATGGGAACTCATTCTTCTCGTCATTCTGCTTGTCCTCTGCATGGTTCCGACCGCGGGACTTTTTCGTTGGAGTTTTCGCTGGCTGCCATTTTTTCATTTGGTTCTGGCACTCTGTGCCGCTGAAGTGTTGCGAATTCGCCCGCGCTTGGCCACGGGCTCGACCGCATTTCTTCTCTTGCTGGTCATGATAATTCCGATGTCGATCTTCAATCTCGGCGGCGCTTACGCTGGGCCTGTCACCTGGATTTATTTTGAGACCGCAGCGGTCTGGGCGCTGTTCGAATTATTTCTGCCGATCCCGAAAGTCCGCGAATGGATGCCGCCGGTTGCAACGTTCGCACTCTTGTTCGCAACTTATATCTGCATTCCGCCGAACTGCGGCGTTCCGAAATACAATTTTTCTCAAGATTTAACGAAGCCTGAACCGCTGGATCGCAATCGTCTTTACTTTGCGGTTTACTCTCCGGCGGAGGCGGCATATCGGCGCGAATATCGAAACGGGCCGGTGGGCGAAGTTGCGCGGCCGGGTAGCACTTCGATGTGGGCTCAACTCCGTTTCATCAACGGCTACAGCCCGATTCTCGCGGCCGGTGTTGCGCGTGAGTTCAAGTTTTTCATTCACGGCGAAATCGACGGCGACATGGGAAAATATCTGGTCGAGAACCAATCAGGTCCGGGCGGAATTTTGGAGCAGCTTGGAGTGGATGGAATTGTCATCGCTCACGAAGTCGAGATCCAGCCGATTGCCGCAAATTGGCAGCTTGAATTCTCAAGCAACGATGGCCGCGTCTTTCATCGAAACGGTCCACCGCTGGGCGGGGTCCGTTCAGTCGAATGGATCGACACCGAGGCGGAAAAAGAATTCGTCGCGGCGAAGATTTCGAATGTCGACGATTCCCGAAATCACATTGCGCTGGACGTCGAAGTTCCAGCCGGCGGTGGGAACGCGCTGCTGACTTTTTCGCGGCCGTACTTTGGTGGTTATCACGCAACGATGGGAAACAGCGCGCTTCCGGTCGGCTCGTATCGCGGATTGTTTCCGATCATCGAAGTCCCGGCAGGCGCGCACGGACGATTGACGTTGATTTACCGGCCGTGGTGGCTGGTTGCCGGCGGCGTCATGTCGATCGTCTCCGCTGCAATCTGCGTTTACGGAATTTTCGGTGCGATTCGAGCGCGATCCGCATGAAACGCCTCGAATTCGCGATCGCGATCCTGCTGACGATCGCTTTGATTGTCGCGCATCTGATTTTCTTTTTTCACGCCGGGCCGCTTTGGCGCGACGAAATCAGCAGCGTGGCATTGGCAACAAAACCGACGTTCACTGAATTTTGGGCGTCGCTGAGATTCGATCCATT
>JAJPJU010000075.1 GCA_021324035.1 Spartobacteria bacterium
AGTCAGATCCGAAACGCCAAGAGCATCGGCCAGTTGGTACAACCTCGCCAGCCGGCCGGCCTCGATCTGTGTAACTTTTCGTCCATACATCATCCGAAACGTGTCGGCGCGGATCAAACTGGTGTCGCTTTTGACGAAATAAAGACAGAACGGCAGGGCCAGGATCGCGATGACGATCATGAGCCAGTTGCGATGTTTGCGAAGAATTTTGATCATGGGTGGGCGGGCAATTTACGAATTCACGGGCACACGCCAAGTAGTTTTATCCGGCCGCTTTTTGAATTAATTCCCAGGCACGCCGGAGATGGTCTTCGGTGGTGAGAACGTTTCCCAACCCGATGCGCATCACAGTCCGGCCGCGCAGCTTGGTCTGAGTGAGATAGGCCTGGCCGGAAGCGTTGATTCGCTCGACGATCTCGCTGTTCGATTGGTCGTTTCCGACGAACCTGAAGCACACAACCGGCATCACGACCGGGGCCGCGAGCTCGAACCGCTGGTCGGATTTGATCCAATCGACCAGAAGGCTCGTCAGACGCATTTGATCGCGCAGCCGATCGGCCATTCCGGCGCGACCGAGCGAACGCCAGATCACCCACGCTTTGAGCGCGCGAAAACGCCGGCCGAGCTGGATGCCGTAATCCATGTAATTCTTTTCGGCGTCGATCGTGTCGCCGCGCAGGTATTCCGGTACGAGAGTGAACACGCGGCGCAGCCGTTCGAGATCGCGCACAAAAAGAATGCTGAAATCCAACGGCACGAACAAAGTCTTGTGCGGATTGATCACAATTGAATCCGCGTTACCCCAACCTTTGGTGATCCATTGGTATTCGGGCAGAATTGCAAACCCGCCGCCGTAGGCTCCGTCCACGTGCAGCCAGATTTTGTGTTCGCGACAGATCTTCCCGATTTCCGGAACGGGATCAACGCTGGCAGTAGAAGTCGTTCCGACGGTGGCGACGACGGCGAGCGGCTTGAATTTTTGGGCGAGGTCGCGCTCGATCATTTTCCGCAACGCCGCGACGTCCATTCTAAACTCGGCGTCCGACGGCACGCGTTGGACGTTTTCTTCGCCAAGGCCGAGCGCGATGGCGGCTTTTTCAGCCGAACTATGCGCCTGGTCGGAGGCGTAAACCCGAAAGATCGGAAGGTCTCGACCCGTCAGGCCGAGTTTCCGCGTTGATGGTGCGGCTTCTTCGCGCGCAACCGCGAGGGCGTGCATGACGCCGACCGAAGCGGTGTCGTAAACAACTCCGCCGAACTCTTCCGGCAATCCCATCCACTGCCGCACCCAATCGACGACGAGTGTTTCCAATTCCGTGGCCGCGGGCGATGTGCGCCAGGTCATCGCATTCACATTCAACGGCGCGGTCGCGATCTCGCCGAGAATTCCAGGGCCGGTTTGGGTCCAGCCAAAGTAACCGAGAAACATCGGATGACTCCAATGAACCATTCCGGGAACGATCAACCGATCGATATCCGACAGAATCTTGTCGAACGACTCCGCGTTTTCCGGCGGCTGAGCAGGCAACGCGCCGCGAATCGCACCCGGCTTGTCGTTGGGAGCGACGCGAATGTTTCCGAGATTTTCTCGAAAATCGGCGATCCAGTCGGCGAGTTGATGGAGTTGTTTTCGGAAAACTTCCGGCGGAGTATCGCCAAGATAGTGAGCTACGGTCCGATCGGAATTGGATTCTTGACGCATCCTACCTTCCATTAACACCCAGCTTTAGCTGGGTGCCAAGCCCGAGATCACACAAGTAATCGCTTCAGCGATTTCCGCGCTAAAGCGCGGTGTTAATGAGAATGCTTAAAAGGCGAAACCGAAACTCAAATGAAATGCGCCAAAGTCTTCGCCGGGTTGGCGATCCGGATTCCATCCGTAGTCGAGACGGATTGGCCCGATCGGCAATTTATAGCGCAAGCCGAGCCCGAGCGCGTAACGCATATCGTCGAGGCTTGGATGCTCGGAAGTCGGCAAAAGATTTCCAGCATCAAAAAATGTGGCGCCCTGAAGCTCGCCGTAAATCGGAAACGTGTACTCGACATTGAAGATGGTGTAGAACTCGCCCCCAATTGGATTGCCCTTTGGATCCTGCGGCCCAAGCGTGCGTTCTCCAAAACTACGGACCGAAGTTGCGCCGCCATTAAAGAAGCGTTCGTCGATGGGCAATGTGGTTTGCTCATCCGCGCCGGAATGATCGAGCGAATGAAGAAAACCGATACGCGCCCCAAATGCGAGCGATGATTGTTGAAACCAGCGCAGGAGAGGTGGTCCTGTTTGATCTTCAACCACGCCGGGCGTCAAAGATTTTGGCCCAAACGGCAGGAAATAGGCGGCGCGCCCGGTGCCGCGAATGAGCGAGACTTCGCTCCCGAGGGGTTGCGCGGCGACGTCGAGGGTTTGATTGAACAGAAATCCGCGCGGCGTGACCAGCGGACTTTCGCGCAGATCGAGCGTTTGAGTGAAGCCAAGCGAGTTTACGAAGTAGGATGTGTCGCCGAGAAATCGCGGGGCGATCGATGTGCTGGTAATTTCCACGTGTCGGGCGGCAAAGACCAATCCGGCTTCGTAGAGCTTGGTAATCTTTCGAGTAATCTCCACTCGATCACCAATTTCGAATTTGGAATAACCATCGTAATCAAAGGTGAAGGCCGCCGCGCGATTCCTGAAGGAAAAATCGGTATCGAACAGAAACGGATCTTCGTAGATGAATTCGCCTTTGTAACTGCGTTGCGAAACTTCGACCGACATCGTGATCGGCCGGCCGTAACCGAACAGATCGCGTTCGCGAAATTGCGCGCCGACGATTCCGCCTTCGAACGTGCCGTAACCGAGCGAGAATCCAACTTCTTTGCTTTTGGCTTCCTCGGCGGCAACATTCAACGCCAGCAAATCTTCGTCTCCAACCGGCGACGGCTCAACTTTGAGCACGTTGAATAATCCCGTCTTCATCAAAGTGCGAAATTGCTCATCGACGGCTTCCGGGCTGTAGATCTGGCCTTTCAGGCGGGTAAATCGCTTTTCGACGAAGCTTGGACGTAATCGAGTAAGACCATTTACGGAAACCTCGCCGCTGAACCGGTAGAGCGGGCCGGGCGAGACGACGACCTGGACCGGAATGTGAGCACCGGCGGCATGTTCGGGTGCCGCCGTCGCCTCGACTTTCACGGCATAGTAACCGCGCGATTTGAAATAGGACTGGAGCCGCCGCGGAATATCGGCCACGCGCGCATCGGTGTAGGGCTGCTTCAATAAGTCTTCGAGTTGCCCGCGCAACGCCTCGGCACCATAAATTGTCTGGCCGCGAAACGAAACGTCGCCGAAGAAATATTGGCGGCCTTCACGAATCGGAATTGTCACGTCGACGCGATTTGCTTCGTTCACAAAAGTGTAGCGCGGCTGCTCTACGACCGCGTCGAGAAATCCTTCCGCGACGTAGAGACGGCGGGCCAGATCGGCGCCTTCCTGAATGTCCGAAGCAACGAATGGCAGGGTGCGTTGCAATTTCGAGTAGCGCTCGCGAGTTGGGCCAACTACGAAATCGAAGAGCTTTTTCTCCGGCTCATGCTCGTTTCCGGCAAACGTGATTGTGCCGAGATCCATCAACGCGCCTTCATCAATCTGAAGTTGAAGACGATTTCCGCCCTCGATTTTGTACTTCACCGTGGCCTTGGTGTATCCGTGTTTGCGATAGAAAACTTCGACAAAAAATGCGAGATCGTCTGCGCGCGCCGAACTAAGACCATATTGATCTATCGTCGCCAGCTGTTCCTTCACCGCGGAACGCAGATCCTTCTCCTTGAAGACCTGCTGGCCAACAAACTCGACGGTGGTCGTCGATTGCGCGCGTTTCTCCTGGACCTTCTCAACCGCCGCCTCCTGTTTCTGCTTTTCCTCCGCGCGCGGAGCGTCGACAGCAGTCTGCGCCGCCAAAGGAGCGGCGAGCGCAATAACTAAGACAATACAAACGCGACCCATTACCGAAACCGAATCAAATATTTCACCATGCCGCGATAATCGCCGCCCACGCCGACGTCACCCAGCAGCACAAACTGGTCGTTAACCTTGAATCGCGCAATCGCTTGTTGCTGGCCTGTCCGCGGATCGACCGTGCCGACGTCCAGATCGAGTCGATCGAAGACCGAGCTGCTTTGTGTGCCCTGCCCTTTTTTGAAAACTTTCCGGTAAAGCTGCTGGACCAGTAGCATCGCGGCGCGTCCGGCAAGCACGTTATTGTTACCGGTTAATTCTTCCCGGGTTACGCCGGTGGCCAGCAATGAAATAATTTCTTCCTGAGGCAGCGGCGGTTCGCTCGTGAAAATCGCCTGAGGAGCGAGTGACGTTCCGTAGATGTAAACGTTGATCGTGTAATCGCGAATCACCGACTTGCCATGCATGTCGATTTTCGGATTAAGCGGATCGGACGGATCGAAGTTGAGATAACCGGACGAAATCTCAAGACGGCTAAACGGCAGGGTTGCGTCAACATTCTCCAATCGCACGTAACCATCCAGTCCGAGGTGGAGACCGGTCCCGGTCAGATGAAGTTCGCTAACCGCTTTCCCGTTGGCGAGATTGCCGCGAAGCAAAACCGGATCCTTGGTTTTAATCGTCACATTGAATTTCCAATTCCGAATAGGCGGCTGTGGAATAGAAAAGTCCGGTCGCGACGAGGGTGGCTGTGGCGCAGGCCGTCCGGGCAAACCAATTGGCATCAGATCGAGATTTTTCAGGATATGACTGTTGGTGATCCCGATCGTACCGTCGACATGCGCGGCTGTGAATGGACCCGTGACTTTTATGTCGGCGTCGGCGCGCACCGTTAACGTGTCGTTCCGCGCGATCAAAGCGCTATCAGCCTTTAACTGCAGATTGATCTCGGCGTTCCGCAATGTCGGAAATGTGATGCCGCCAGTGACAGTGAAGTGCCCGCCGGAAAGTTCGCCGCGACACTGTTCAATCGTCAGCGCATTATTGGCAAAGTTCAGCCGTCCTTTGAAATTTTGGATGGCTGGGAACGTCGGATCGCTCATCCGCGCGACGTTGACCGTCATGTCGCCACTGCCCGTGAGGGCCGGTTTTGCGACGGTCCCGTGAACACTGACATCGAGCGCGGCGTCGCCATCGAGCTCGTCAACCCCGGGAATGAATTGCCGCATGAAATTTACCGAGGTCCGCGGTAATCGCAGTTTCGCATTGACCGGCGTGTTGTCCGGAATTTGTCCCGCGTTCGCGATCTTTGGCACATCAAAAGGAATATTTGCGATCATTTCGAGCGGCTGAATCTTCGCCTGCTGCATTTTTCCGCTGATGGTCAGCTGATTGCTTTTGACTTGCGCAGTCAGATCGAGCGAGGCGGGCTCGAACTTTTCGAAACTCAAACTCCGCAGCTGGCGCATTTGGACATCGAGTTGCGCGTCCATTTGGGCGAGCGTTCCACTGGCGTTCAACGTCACATTCAACGCGCCCGATGCGGCCGGTTTGAGACCAACGTCCTGAAAAAGCTTTTTGATGTCGAGATTCTCGGATTTGAACGCCGCTGTCACTTTCCCGTTGGACGAAAACAACGGCTTATTCGTGCCAAGATTTTTCCAAACGAACGGCACCGTCATGTAACCGGACGCATATTTTGCATGGGCCTGATCGAGTTCGATCTTGTCGACTTCGAGCTCGTCGCCGTTAGCCTGGGCAATTGCCTGAAAATACATTTTGTCGCTGCGAAAAAAAATCGTCGGAATGTCGACGCCATCCGGCGAATAAGTCGCGTCGGCGTGTGCCTGAAGTGAGCGCGCGCTGCCGTAGCGAGCGTTATCCAGGGCGAATCGCAACGCGCCGGATCGCTTGAATCCGACAGTCTCGCCTTTGCC
>JAJPJU010000363.1 GCA_021324035.1 Spartobacteria bacterium
ATTTCGAATCCGCGCAGCGAAGAGCCTGGCTCCGGCTGGTATGGATTTTTCGTCGCGGTACCGGTCTTTGCCATAGCGCTCATCCTGATCATCCCGATTTTGCAAAACCGGGCGCGGGGAGAATTGCAACGAATGTCGCTGGCGATTGTCGGATTCATTTACATGGGCTGGATGTTTGGTCATCTCGGCTTCCTCGCGAACGCGCGCAACGCCTACGGCTTCCTCTGCTTCATCATTTTCGCCGTCGCGATTTGCGATGTTGCCGCGTTTACGTTTGGCAAAATTTTTGGGCGACATCCGTTGCGGAGCGAGATCAGTCCGAACAAAACATGGGAGGGAGCGATCGGCGCGTTTGCCGTCGCCATGATCCTGCCCTGGCTGCTGCGATTCTCGTTTCCGTTTTTCGACACCCGCGAATTAATTCTGGCGGGCTTGATCGTTGGAATCGGCGGACAACTTGGCGATCTTTCTATTAGCGTAATCAAGCGCGATATCGGAACGAAAGACATGGCCGCCACGATTCCGGGCCACGGCGGTATTCTCGATCGGATCGACAGTTTAATTTATGCCGCGCCGCTGTTCATGCACATGGCCGGCTACTATCATCCGCTCAGATGAAGAAGTGGCGTTACGATTCCGCGCGAGATCTGGATCAGGCCCCGCTCGACCGGCTGCGACAGTTTCCGCGCGAGCCTGACATGCTGGTTTATGGATTGCGCTCGATCTGCGCGCTGATGATTCGTGGACTCCTGCGCATTTACAATGGGTTCGAAATCGTCGGGCACGAAAATCTGCGGACCAACCGTTCGCTGGTAATTGTGGCGAATCATTGCAGCCATCTCGATACGCTTTGCATTTTGGCAGCGTTGCCGTTGCGAAAACTGCATCGTGCCTTTCCCGCAGCCGCATCGGATTACTTTTTCAACAGGATGCACCGACTCTGGGCGGCGGCGGTGCTGGTGAATGCCCTGCCGTTCGGGAGAAATGGGCGAACCCGGGCGAGCCTGACGATTTGCAGCGAGCTCGTCGCCGATCCAGGAACTATTCTAATTATTTTTCCGGAAGGCACTCGCTCGACCACAGGTGAAATCAACGAGTTCAAATCCGGAATCGGCGCGCTGGTCGCTGGCAGGGACGTTGCCGTGGTTCCGTGCTTCATCGAGGGTTCATTTCGCGCTTGGCCAAAAGGGAAACGATTGCCGCGGCCGCGAAAAGTTCGTTTGATCGTCGGCCCGCCGCGGAATTATCGAACACGCAATGGAGATAAGACCGAGATCTGCGCGATTGCGGCCGAGCTCCGAAATGCCGTAATCGGGTTGGGTGAAAATGGAACGCGATCAGACCCAGCTCGCCGCGGCGGGAACGCGTTACTGAAACCGAAAATCGCCTTCGGAGAAGCCGATCCACCATGACAGAGAACACATTTTCGAGTTGGGACGGCGCCGAACTGTTCTATCGCGCGTGGATTCCGGCTAAGCCGACGAACCACGCATTGCTTCTTTTTCATCGCGGGCACGAACATTCGGGCCGATGGCAGGAGACTGTTGATTCGTTAGGCTTGGAGGACGCAGCGATTTTCGCGTGGGACGCGCGTGCCCATGGCCAATCGCCGGGCGAACGCGGCGCGGCGGACAGCCTTCATGATGTGATCAAAGACGTCGACGTTTTCGTCCGGCACATTTCAAAAAAGCATTCGGTCCCAATCGAAAACATGATTGTGCTCGCGCACAGTCTGGCGGCGGTGACGGTGACGGCTTGGGTGCACGATTACGCGCCGCCGATTCGCGCGATGATTCTCGCGACCGCCGCGTTTCACGTGAAGCTCTACGTTCCCTTTGCGATTCCGTTTCTTCGGCTTCTGGGGCCGCGGTTCGTGAAGAGTTATGTGAAATCGAAAATGCTCACGCACGATCGCGAGCAAGCCGTGCGTTACGACTCCGATCCGCTGATCTTTCGACAAATCGCCGTCAATCTACTCCTCGACCTTCATGATACCGCCAAGCGTTTGGTCGCAGACGCGGGCGCGATCCAAACCCCGACCCTGATGATCGGCGCCGGCAAGGATTGGGTCGTCAGCCTTAAGGCCCAGCAATCGTTTTTCGATCGATTGTCTTCAACTGAAAAGTGTTTCAAAAATTTCCCGGACGCATATCACGCAATCTTTCACGAGACGAATCGAAGCGAAGTCGTCGATGTCGTTCGCAATTTTGTTCGAGAGTGTTTCGCTAAACCTGCGAGCGCGGTGTCATTGTTGAACGCAGACAAAAGCGGCTACACCGCCTGGGAATATGAGCGGCTAAAAACCAATGGCAGCGCGAAATTCGCAATCGCACGGGCAGGAGTGAAAGTTGCGGGACGATTGAGTCGCGGCATCCACGTTGGGGCGCGGAGTGGTTTCGATTCCGGTCTTTCGTTGGATTACGTTTACGAGAATAAGCCGCGCGGATCGCTCGGAATCGGTCGTCTAATCGACAAATCCTACCTGAACAGCATTGGCTGGCGCGTAATTCGGCAACGCAAAGTGAATCTCGTGGCAGATC
>JAJPJU010000105.1 GCA_021324035.1 Spartobacteria bacterium
ATTCGAAACGCGAAACAAGCGCTTGCCTATCTGGTGATGTTGAAGGAGACGCTCGGAGACGATTGGCTCACGCCCGATCTGTTCCGTTTCGGCGCGAGCACTCTTGTAAACGACGTGCTCATGCAAATCGCGAAATCGGTGGACGGCAACTATCAGGGCCCGGATTATTTCTCGCTGCCATGAAACGACGTCCCGTCAAACGAAAAACTGCAACGCGAAAGGTCGCAGCCCGCAAAAATGGCTCGCGCGCAGTTGTTGTTCGCGAACCGGGGTCGATCGATTATCGGGTCGCGCTTCCTCCGAACCAGAGACGTCTGACCTTTGGCGATCGCTGGGATTACGCGCCCGCGCCGGAGGCGCACAATCACATCAAAATCAAACCTCGCTACGATCTTTTCATCAACGGACGATTCGTTAGGCCAAAAAGTGGAAAATATTTCGACACCATTAATCCAGCCACGGAAGAGAAATTGGCTGAGATCGCCGATGCCAGCGCCCGGGATGTGGATCTCGCCGTAAAATCGGCGCGGCGCGCCTACAATAACGTTTGGGGGAGAATGCCCGGGCGCGAGCGCGGCAAGTATCTCTACCGGATCGCGCGTTTGATCCAGGAGAAATCCCGCGAGCTGGCTGTTCTCGAATCGATGGACGGCGGCAAAACGATCAAGGAATCCCGCGATGTCGATCTTCCGCTGGTTGCCGCGCACTTTTTTTATCACGCCGGCTGGGCCGATAAACTTCAGTACGCGTTTCCCGGCCGCAATCCGGGGCCGCTTGGCGTAGCCGGCCAGGTCATCCCCTGGAATTTTCCGTTATTGATGGCGGCGTGGAAGCTCGCGCCCGCGCTCGCTTGCGGAAACACCATCGTGCTCAAGCCCGCCGAAACCACATCGATCACCGCGATGCATCTCGCCGAGATTTTTCAGGAAGCGGAATTGCCGGAAGGCGTTGTCAACATCGTGACTGGCGCCGGCGAAACTGGCCGCGCGATTGTCGGGCATCCAAACATCGACAAGATTGCGTTCACCGGCTCGACTGAAGTCGGAAAAGGAATTCTGCGCGCGGTCGCCGGCACGAAAAAGAAACTAACCCTCGAGCTCGGCGGTAAGGCGGCCAACATCATTTTCGAAGACGCACCAATCGATCAGGCGGTCGAGGGAATCATTTCCGGAATTTATTTCAATCAAGGGCACGTCTGTTGCGCCGGTTCGCGCTTGTTTGTCCAGGAAGGCGTGTTCGCGCCGGTAATTCGAAAATTGCGCGACCGCATTGCGACGCTGCGCGTCGGCAATCCGCTCGACAAAAATACCGACATCGGTGCGATCAATTCCCGAATGCAGCTGGAGAAGATTTGCGAGCTGGTCGACAGCGGAATCCAGCAAGGCGCCAAGCTCGTGCAATCGCCCGCCCGATTGCCGGCCAAAGGTTATTTTTATCCGCCGAGTTTCTTTACCGGTGTGACCGCGTCCCATCGCATCGCCCAGGAAGAAATCTTCGGACCGGTATTGAGCGTGATGACTTTTCGAACGCCGGAAGAAGCGATCGAGCGCGCGAACAACACTCCCTACGGCTTGAGCGCCGGCGTTTGGACCGACAAAGGCAGTAAGATTTTCAAAATCGTGAACAAATTGCGCGCCGGGGTTGTTTGGGCCAACACCTACAACAAATTCGATCCAACATCTCCGTTTGGTGGATACAAAGAGAGCGGCTTCGGTCGCGAAGGCGGATTGCATGGTTTGGCTGCTTACCTCCAACTCAACTGATCCCAGTTGATGAGTTACACTTTGCTTGGTCTCTTGATGATCGGTGGACTGGCGCTCTACGCTTTGGTAGGCGTGTCCGTGAGCCGGAAAATTCTGCACGGCAAGGTCCAGGAAGGACACAATGACGTTTGCGTGCCGATTTTTCTAAATGCCGGTGTGCTCTTCGCAGTCCTGCTTGGCTTCATGGTTATCGCAGTATGGGAAGCCTACGACGCGGCCAAAACAACGGCCGCCACTGAAGCCGCCGCGCTGGTCCCGCTCTATCGCGCGGCGGGGAATTTGCCGAAGAACGGCGCGGAAAAGATTCGCGATTACACACGTGAATACGTTCACGCGGTGATCGAGGACGAATGGCCGCGGCAGACCAAAGGTGAGCCGGGCAGTTCGAAAGCGCGACATGAAATTGGCAATCTGTTCCGCGCCTTCGGCGATGGAACAATCGACGTTCAGACGAAAAAGGATTTTCCGATGACCTGTACCGCGGTGATGCAGCACATCACAGAAGTGACCAGCGACCGCAACAAACGGATCATTCAGGCAAACGAATCGCTTCCTCCCATGATGTGGATCGCGATTGTGGGTGGTTCGATCATCATCATCACATTGAGCTGTGTCATCTACATGGAGCGCCCGGTGCCGCATCAGATCATGGCGTCGCTGATGGCGGCATTGATTGGCCTGTTGCTGTTCAGCTGTTACGTCCTGAGTCATCCCTTCCGGGGACCGATCGCCATTTCGTCGGAAGCATTCGAGAAAACCATCACGGTGCTGGATGATGTGGACCAGGGAAACTAAATGAGCTCCGATAAACACGCCGCGCGTCCTTCGGTCGAGATGAATGTGAGCACGCTTCCGGATCGCCCGACCGGTTCGATCGAACTCGGCGTGGTTTATGCGAGCGTGGAAGGAGTGAACGATCACTCATTCGACGAATGTCTCGCCGAACTCATCGACAAGGCGCAATCGTTAGGCGCGACCGCGCTTATCGGCATGCAGTTGGTCCAAAGCCAGTTTCAGTGGAACCAGCGGACGAGCCTGTTGGCAACGGCGATCAAAATGGACGGCGAGTCGCCAACTCGCTGAAGCAATTCGCGCCGTGAGGAGTTTGGTTTCGCGAGCGTTGGGAAAAATCGTTTACCCGTTTGTCCCAGCGCGCTCTCGACTTGGGTTTCGTTACTGGCTCGCGTCGATTGACGGTTCGCTCGAGCCGGAGCTGCGGATGCTGCCGCGATTGGTCTCGAAAACCGATGTGGCGTTGGATATTGGCGCGAACGCAGGGTTTTACGCGTTCCGAATGTCGAAAATTTTTTCCAAGGTTTACGCGTTCGAGATCAACGATGATCTCACCGGAGATTTGCGGAATGTTAATCCGGGCAAGATCACGGTTATGCCCATCGGTCTTTCATCGAAAGCCGGCGAAGCGACCCTTCATATTCCAGTGCTTAACGGATTGCCTCTGACCGGCTGGGCCAGTCTCGCGCCAGGCAACTGTCCGGACGCAACCGGCGAACTGACCAAGCCGGTGAAGATCGCCACCCTTGACAGTTTCCAGCTGAAGAACATTTCGTTCGTTAAAATCGATGTCGAAGGACACGAACTTCACGTGCTCGAAGGAGCACGACAAACGTTATCGGCCCATCGGCCGAGAGTTCTAATTGAGATCAAGGACCAAAACCGGGCTGCGGCCTTCGAATTTTTTTCCGAGTTAAACTACGTGGCGCGAAAACTGGAAGATTTGGCCGGCGTTCACGGTTCGCCGGAAAATTTTATATTCGTTCCTGCTGACTGACGGCTATTGGGCGTCGGGCTTGGAATCGAGATAAAGAATCACGAACGCGATCCCGAGAAGAGGCTGGAGAACTTTTTGCAGGACAAATAATCCGATTTCCGACAAGGTCGCCGGCTGCTCTTTGGGCAAGCTATCGACTGTTTTCTGAATGAGAGCCTGCGGATCTTGCGCGCCGGGGAGTTGATTCACCAGATCGCGAATCATCGGATATTGAGCGGCGATCTTCGGCCACATGGCAAATGCTGCTATCGCGATCGCAAACACAGTCCACAACGAAACAATCAAGGCGCCGCGCCAGAGCGGCCGCTGATACCAGACCAGATCGCGTCCGCTATGCGCGAGCCGGTTGCTTTGCCGCAACGCGTCGTAGCCCGGAAGATTTTCAAGCACGGCGAACTGTTGCCAGAACAGAACGAAAGCAAAAAAGCGGCAGAACAGCCAAATTTGAAGAACGGCCAGGCTAAGCGCGATCACGGTGAGAAAAACCGACGCAGCAAGACCGGCCGCGTAGACCATCAAAACGACGGACATCCCGAACACACTCAACAGAGCGAAGATGACGTAAACGAAAATGCTCAGTCCGGCGACGCGCGGCCAATATTTCACAGCATGATTAAGGACGCTGAAAAAGCCGATGCGTTCGCCGCTGCCCAACTCGACGCTCAGAATTTGAATCCCGGCAACGTAGATGGGCCACAGGACCAGCGTGAGCACAAACATGCACAGCGTGAACGCCTCCACCACGCTCGTCCGCAGATCGACGCTCAAGTTGCCTTGCGTTTCCATCATCATTGCAAAGAATCGCCCGCACAACGACGGCAACGTAATGAGCAAGGTGAGACCCAGGAATTGGAAGAAACCGCGGAAATAAATGCGGAACGTTTCGCTCAGCAGGTTCCGACTCGGCCGGGTTGATTTCTGATCACTGATTTCTGATTCCCGATCTCCTATCTCCGATCTTGGAACTCCGGCTTCTGTCTGCACCGGTGGTGGTTCGATTTTAAAAAGTCCCGGAATGTCAGTCGCGGTTTGCCAATCTTCCAAATCGCTCCGGCGCGCTGGATTCTCCGGCAAGACCCGCCCGTCGGCTTTCCATTCAAGCAGCGTCTCCAGATTGGCCGGGCCGTAATCCTTTCCCTGAACTTGAATTATCCACCGCTCGGCCATCGCTTGATAATTGGGCAGGATTAACTGGATTAACAGGATTAAGAGCGAGATTTGTTCTCGAGGGAATTCGCATCGGAGATTTTGAAATCCTCCGAATCCAGTGAATCCTGTCTGGTCAATGAGACTCCTCTTAGTAGACGGGCACTATTACGTTTATCGGTCATTTTTCGCGATCCCGAACCTGTCCAATTCGCGCGGCGAACCGACAAATGCCATTTTCGGTTTCACCAAAACGCTGCGATTGATGATCAAGCATTTGCAGCCGGAACTGGGAGCGGTGTTTTGGGACGAAGGCATGCCGGAACGGCGGGTAAAATTGCAACCGGCCTACAAGGAAACGCGCAAGGAAATGCCGCTGCCGATGGTTCCGCAGCTCGAATACATCCAGGACAAACTCACCGCGCTCATTGGGTTCAAAAACATTTCGCTGCCGAATACTGAAGCGGACGATCTGATGGGTTGCTACGCCATGGCAGCCTGCAAACGCAAAAACATGGAAGTTATCCTGGCGACCAACGACAAGGATCTCTACCAACTGATCGGGCCGTGCGTAAAAGTTTACACCACGGCCAAAGCCGATCTCCCCTCGCCCAAAGACGCGTTTGGGTTGCTCGGAGAAACAGAAGCGACGGCGAAATGGGAAGTTCCGCCGAACATGATTGGCGACGTCTTGGCGTTAACCGGGGATTCGGTCGACAACATTCCCGGAATCGGCGGGCTCGGCCGCAAAACCGCCAGCGCATTGATCCGGGAATTTGGAGGTCTGGATCGTTTGCTTGCCAACGTTGAGAAAGTCAAAAGCGACAAGATGCGGGTCAAATTAATCGCCGCCCGGGAGCAGATTCTGCAAAACCGGAAGATGGTCGAACTCGACTGTCACCTGGATCTTCCGTTGCCGATCGACGACCTGAAAATTCAGCCCGATTACCCGGCCCTGATCGCCGAGATGGAGAAATGTGAGTTCAAATCTCTTCTCCAGGAGGTAAAAGCCGAGGCGGCGAAACTTGCGACTTCGACGCAAGTAGAACTTCAGTTGTAAATACTTCTGGTTGTTCCGCTTTTGCGCCTCCGAAAAAATCGTAAAAAATTCGAACGTCAGCCGTCGGCCGGTGTCTTACTTAACAGGTTAAGGCGATTCGGGCGGTTGCACGTTTCTCGTATTTGCTGTTTCTCCTTGGCGTGCGCTGCCCGAATCTTTTTTTTGTAGAAACGTCTCCTAATTGCGGTGTTGCCGCTCGCCCAGCCAAAATGTTCTGATAGCGGCCGCGGTATATGCAAAGCGACAACAGCCGGTTCGGCCTCCGCGGCTTTTTAATCGACGCTCCCGAATTCGGCGCTTTACGCGGCCGGCCCAACGGCGCACTCATCATTCAAAATGGACGCATCGCCGAGGTCGGCGACTATGACGACCTTCGCCGGCTCCATCCGCCGAATTCGATTCAATGGATCAATCGCGGGACCGTCGCGATTTTTCCGGGCCTGATCGATTGCCACACTCACCTGCCCCAATATTCAGTTGTCGCTCGCGGTGAGAGCGAGTTGTTGCCTTGGCTGCGACAGCACATTTTCCCAATCGAACGCGAGTTCACCGGCCCGAGGGCCCGCGAGGAGGCGCCGCAATTTTTTCACGAGCTCGCCCGCAACGGCACCACAACCGTCATGGCTTATGCCGCGATTTACGAAGACAGCTGTGACATCGGCTTCGAAGCAGCTCGGCGAAGCGGCGTGCGAACGATTCTCGGTAAAATGATGATGGATCTTGCCTCTTACGGCCAGATTCAGCCGAAAAAAATTCTTTCAGTCTCGCTGGTGGAAAGCGAACGGCTCTGCCGGAAATGGCATAAAGCGGAGAATGGCTTGCTTGAATATGCATTTAGTCCGCGGTTTGCCGTTACCTGTTCGGAAAAGCTGATGCGCGGCGCGGGGGAACTCGCGGCGCGATTCGGAGCATACATCCAGACTCATTTGGCCGAGAACCGCGAAGAGTTGGAAAAGGTCCATCACCTCCACATGACGGCGCGTGACTACACCGACGTTTATGAAAAATGCGGACTGCTGACTCCGCGCACTGTGCTCGGCCACTGCATTCATTTAAATCCGCGCGAGATCGCAACCATCGCTGCCGCCCGATCCGGCGTCGCGCATTGCCCAAGCTCGAATCTTTTTCTCGGCAGCGGCTTGATGAAACTCGATCAACTCCTGAAAGCTGGAATAAACGTCGGGCTCGGCTCCGATGTCGCCGCCGGTCCGGAACTGAACATGTGGCGGGTAATGCGCGCCGCCATTGAAGTCCAAAAGGCCCGCATGGCTTACGAACCGAATTTGCGTCCGCTGCGCCCAAGCGAAGCTCTTTACCTTGCCACCCGCGGCGGTGCCTGCGTCCTCGGTAAGTCCGCGGCGATTGGCACATTCCACGCGGGAAAGGAAGCCGATCTCATTGTGATGGATATCGCGTCGATGCTTCCGTATCCGCAAAACCGCAATTGGACGCCTTCGTTGACCGCGGAAGACGTCATCGCGCTTTGCATTTATCGCGGTGGCCCGGACGCAAACCTTGAAACCTACGTCCGCGGCCGGCGGATTTATCAGGCGCCGAATCTGCAAAACCTTCCATGAAATCCTCTACGCCTGATCTCATCGACCTCGCATTGCGCGAAGACATCGGAGAAGGCGACGTAACTACGGATTCATTTGTTTCGAAGGAAACGACAGCCACGGCGCGGATCGTCGCGCGGGAACGCGCCATTGTCGCGGGCACTAAAACCGCCGGGGAAGTTTTTCGTCGAGTAGATCCGGACTTGAAAATCAAGGTCCTCCTCAAGGACGGCTGCGAAGTGAATGCCGGGAACGACGTGATTCAGATTCAAGGATCGGTGCGTTCAATCCTCAAAGCCGAGCGGGTGGCCCTGAATTTTTTGCAACGCCTCTCCGGCATCGCAACGATGACCCGAAAATTCGTCGACGCCGCGGCGAACGATCATGTGAAAATTCTCGATACCCGAAAAACTACGCCGGGACTTCGCGCGTTGGAAAAAGCTGCGGTCGTGGCCGGCGGCGGCGTAAATCATCGCTTCGGTCTTTTTGATATGGCGCTGATTAAGGACAATCACCTCGCGTCGATTGGAGGATTCGACGAGTTCGCCAAAGCCGTTCGGAACCTTCGAAAATCGAAGCCGAAACTCCGAATCGAAGTCGAAGCCGACACGCTTGAGCAAGTACGCGGGCTTCTGGAAATCGACGAAATCGACGTGATCCTCCTCGACAACATGACGCCGGCGAAAATTCGAGAGGCGATCGCGCTTGGAAAAAACAAAAAAGTGAAATTCGAAGCGAGCGGCGGCGTCACTTTGCAGAACGTTCGCCAAATCGCGGCGACAGGCGTCGATTACATTTCGATCGGCGCAATCACTCATTCGGCGCGATCGATTGATTTTTCGCTCGAGATGACCAATGCCGGCGCGTGATCGACTTCGCGCGGAGAAGTTGCGCGGCGGCTTCGTCATCGGTCGCGATATCATCATCATCGAGGAGACCGGCTCAACCAATGACGTGATTAGCGAGATGGCGACGGGGGATTGGCCCGAAGGTCTTTGCGTTTTCGCCGAGCGCCAGCGCGCCGGCCGTGGCCAGCGCGAAAATCAATGGGAATCCGCGGCCGGCAAAGGATTGTGGTTTTCGATTCTGCTTCGGCCGAAAATCGACATCAAAGAATCGACGAGCCTGCCTGCTTGGGTCGCGACCATAATCGCGCGAACCCTCGGGGAGGAGTTTGGCGTTCGAGCGACGGTGAAACCGCCCAACGATGTTTATATTAATGAGCGCAAGGTTGCCGGAGTTCTGGTGGAGATGCGGGCGCAAGCCGGCGCACCTCACGTGGCGGTCGTCGGCATCGGTCTCAATGTGAATCACGCACCGAGTGACTTTTCCGAAGAATTACGCGAACGCGCGACCTCCGTTGCGATCGCTCGTGGCAGCCGGCTGAACCGCAATCTTCTTGCGGTTGCCCTGTTGCGGAACCTCGACCATAGCTACGCCGAACTTTTCGCTCTGTAATCTCTGTAATTGTAGGGCGTCTGTGCCAGACGCCGTGTTTCGGCTTGCCGTCTCACATAGCCGGGGCACATGCCGCTCCTATCGGAGCTAATCGTTAAACTGTTGGATCTATAAACGTGTCGCGCCTCCGGCGCTTCGTTCCGTTAGGAGGTCGTGTGCATGTCGCGCGGCCGGCGCTTTAGCTCCGTTAGGAGCGTCATGTCTATAGCCGGCGCGACCGAACCAGCTAGCTCCAGCGGAGCGGCACAAGGAGGTTGCCTACAGTCAGGGCCTGACGGCTTGGACCGCGCGGAGCTTTTCCAGAGAACGGCCACTGTCGATTTCTTCGCGGGCGAGGTCGATTCCTTCTTTCAAATCCCTGGCCAGGCCGGCAACCACGAATCCACCGGCGGCGTTCACCACTGTCATGTCACGTTTGGCGTCACGAATTTTTCCGGACAAAATTCCTTCGATCGTCTCCGCGTTTTGCCGCGCACTTCCGCCCTCCAGTTCGGCAATCGATGCTCGCGGCACCCCAAGCCAACTCACATCGAGCACGGCGGAATCCACCTGTCCCTCGTTCAAATCGGCGATCGTAGTCGCTCCGCTGATCGAGATGTCGTCCATTCCAACGCCGCCATCGCCGAGACCATGCACGATCCACGCTCGTTCGCGCCCCAGTTGCCGAAGCACTTCGCCAAAGACTCCGGTTAATCGCGGATCAAACACTCCGATTAACTGCCGAGCAGGCCGGGCCGGGTTAAGCAATGGTCCGAGCAAATTGAAAACGGTTCGCATTTTTTGCCGGGCCAGATGTTCGCGCATCGCCGCGAGCGCGCGAAATGCGGGATGGTATTTCCTCGCGAAAATGAATCCGAGCCCGTGGCGCTTTAAACTTTCGCGGAGTTCTTCCGACGACAGATCGATCGGGACGCCCAGCTCCTCGAGCACATCAGCGCTTCCACAACTGGACGTCACCCGACG
>JAJPJU010000302.1 GCA_021324035.1 Spartobacteria bacterium
CGCACCAGCAAGAAACTCGCGCGCGGATTGTTTCACGCTATGGCGCGATTTGGGCCGAAGCTGGACCGCGAACAACTGTTGCTCTCGCGCTTCGTCGGCATTGCAACCGAGCTGTTTTGCATGAGCGCCACCTGTTCGTTCGCGCAATACAAAATTAATCATGGCGAGCCGGCGGATGAGGTTTTGTCGGTTGCCAATTATTTCTGTAATTCCGCCAAGACCAGGATTGATCATTACTTTGCGGGCACGGCCGAGAATGTCGACAAACGCGGTTACCAGCTCACCCAGGAATTGATGGCTGGTAAACACGCGAGCCTGCGCGACGGCATGGTCAGGTAGCGTCGGCTCACCCGAGCCGCCAAATGCCGGCCCGCCCTCGGACCGATTGAGGTCAATCGCCACCCGCCGGATGGCACCCTGCCTGCTCAAACCCCAGGCGTGGCTGGGCTCGTTTTTCTCACGATCGGCGTCATTTGCGCTCTGATCGGACGAATTCTTCTGATCGGCGCCGCGTTTAACGTCAGCGTTTGGTGGGGAATAGGCGTCTTGTTGCCGTTCGGTCCGCTTTTGTTTCGCCTGAGCTATCCGGATGTTGCTCCGACTTCGCGTTATTTTCGGCTGGCGGTATTGCCGTGTTTTCTGGGTTATTTTTATTTTCAACCAACTGGTCTGGCAAATCTTCGGCGGCTCGAAGTTTTAAAATCGTCAAAGGAAGCAGCGGCTCCGACCGAGCATTATGCAATGCAATCCATGGCGCAGCCGACGGCCGAACAACGCCGCGACGCAAATCAACGTGAATTCGAACGATTGAATACCTGGAGTCAATCGCTGCGTTTGAAAAAGCGCGACCTTCTTCACAGCGATGTGAAAGGCAACGTCGCTTACGACGCGGAGCTCGCGCAGTATGAGGCGGCCCTGACAAAAGCGACCGCCGAAAAGCAGGCCTTGTACGGTTCTGCGAAGTAATCCTTCGCCTGACAGGTTGACCGGGTTCCGTGCCCAGACTACGATCACGGATGAGTATGCCGTCCATGCTCACCGAGGCGGCCCGCACGTCGCGGCCGCGTTTGAGTAAGAGCAAAAGTAGAAAAACTGTCGACGCTTCGCGCGTTCTTAACGTGCTGGAGGAGCACATTTTGCTCGACGGCTTCAAGATCGTTATCGATCTCGAAAAAAGCCGCGGCTCGTATCTTGTCGACGCCGCGACTGGGCATCGATTGATCGATCTCTACGGCTTTTTCGGTTCGATGCCGATCGGATTCAATCATCCGCATTTCGACCAACCGGAAGTTCAACGCGATCTTCTACAGGCAGCGAAGGCGAAGGTCGCGAACTCGGATGTTTACTCCGAAGCCTATGGAAGATTTGTCGAGACATTCGCGCGTGTCGCGGGGTTAGCGCCGCTTGATCGCTATCTCTTCGTCGAAGGCGGTGCGCTTGCAGTCGAAAACACCTTGAAGGCGGCGATGGATTGGAAGGTTCGGAAGAACATGGCAGCCGGACACGGCGAACGCGGAACGGAGATTTTGCATTTCCGCAGCGCGTTTCACGGCCGCAGCGGTTACACCATGAGTCTTACCAATACAGATCCGCGCAAAACCGATTTGTTCGCGAAGTTCGATTGGCCCCGGGTTTCGTGTCCGCACATCGATTTTTCGTCGCCGAAGTCTGAGCGCGAACAAGATGTGATTGCGCGCGAGAAAATGGCGGCGCAGGAAATTCAAAGTTGGATTGCCAAGCGCGGCATCGACATTTGCGCAATTATTATCGAGCCGATCCAGGGCGAGGGCGGGGACAATCATTTCCGCGGCGAATGGTTGCGGAAGCTCCGGGAAATTTGTGACGAGAACGACATGCTCCTGATTTTCGACGAAGTTCAAACCGGCCTGGGCACGACCGGAAAGGTTTGGTGCTCGCAACATTTCGACGTGGTGCCCGATTTGATGGCGTTTGGAAAGAAGGCGCAGGTCTGCGGAATCATGGCCGGGCCGCGTCTCGATGAAGTCAAAGACAACGCGATTCGTTTGCCGAGTCGTTTGAATTCGACCTGGGGCGGCAATCTAACGGACATGGTCCGCTCGACCCATGTCATGCACGTCATTGAAAGGGAGTTTCTGGTCGAGAATGCGGCCAAAGTCGGCGCCCACTTTCTGGAACGGTTGCAAGAGCTGCAGCAATACGAGCCAATGATCACCGGTGTCCGCGGACGCGGTTTGTTCATCGCGTTTGATCTTCCGGACGGCAAGACCCGCGAAAAATTTTGGAAAGGACTCTACAGTCTTGGCGTCCTGACTTTGCGCTCGGGCGAGCATTCGATTCGTTTTCGTCCGGCCCTCGATATCACGGCCGCAGTCGTTGACGAGGCAATGGGATTGATCCGGCAATATTGCCGGAAACGGAAATAACCATGCAATCAGTGTTCGAAAAGCTCGCGCTCAGCGAGGACAACCCAGGGGTTTTTGACGGCGAATGGCGCGGCGGCGGAAAGAAAATCGAAAAGATTTCGCCGATCGATGGAAAGAAATTAGCCAGCGTTCGAGAAGCGGGCGACGACGATTACAAAAAGACAATCACCCGCGCGCAGGAAGCGTTTGAGAAATGGAGAAAAACTCCGGGCCCGGTGCGCGGTGATACGGTTCGTCGTTTAGGTAACGCGCTTCGCGAGTTGAAGCACGAACTGGGTCAGCTCGTTACGCTCGAGACCGGCAAAATCATCGCCGAGGGAGAAGGCGAAGTGCAGGAGATGATCGATATCTGCGATTTCGCGGTCGGCCAGTCGCGGATGCTTTACGGCCTGACCATTCAATCCGAGCGGCCGAGTCATCGCTTAATGGAACAATGGCATCCTCTCGGACTCGTCGCGGTGATTTCGGCGTTCAATTTCCCTGTGGCGGTCTGGTCATGGAACGCGGCACTGGCCGCTGTCTGCGGCGATTCAACAATCTGGAAACCATCGGAGAAAACCCCGCTCACTGCGATCGCGGTCACGAAAATTGCCGAGCGGGTCTGCCGCGACACCGGCGCTGATCCTGCGATTTTCAGTTTGCTGATTGGCGACCGAAAAAGCGTTGGCGAAAAATTGGCGAACGACCCGCGGGTTCCGCTGGTC
The DNA here is from genome assembly GCA_021324035.1 of Spartobacteria bacterium. Taxonomy (GTDB): domain Bacteria; phylum Verrucomicrobiota; class Verrucomicrobiia; order Chthoniobacterales; family UBA10450; genus AV40. Next base: position 3,110 of record JAJPJU010000302.1, read on the forward strand.
TCCGCGACCGGCTCCGTCGCGATGGGATTGAATGTCGCGAAGACAGTGCACGGTCGATTGGGGAAAACGATCATGGAACTCGGCGGCAACAATGCGTTGATCGTCGCGCCGACCGCCGACCTCGAAATGGCGACGCAATCAATTTTCTTCGGCGCGGTCGGGACTGCCGGCCAGCGTTGCACTTCCACCCGTCGCGTGATCGCGCATGAATCCGTTGCTGAGAAACTGCGCGCGAAACTTCTTTCAGCTTACAAATCGCTTCCGATCGGAAACCCGCTCGATCGAAAAACTTTGATGGGCCCGTTGATCGACAAGCACGCCGTCGACGCGGTGCAGGATTCGATTCAAAAGCTGAAGGCCGAGGGCGGCGAAGTGCTTTACGGCGGGGAGCGCATGGATTTGCCAGGTCAATGTTACATGAAGCCGTGTCTGGCAGCCGCCAAACCGAATTTCAAGATCGTGCAGGAGGAAACGTTCGGGCCGCTGCTCTATTTGATGACTTATCGCGGTTTCGATGAAGCGATTGCGATCCAAAACGGTGTGCCGCAGGGACTGACCAGTTCGATCTTCACCAACGATGTCCGCGAAGCCGAAAGGTTCGTGAGCGGCGTCGGGAGCGATTGCGGAATCGCGAATGTGAACACTGGAACCAGTGGCGCGGAAATCGGCGGCGCGTTCGGCGGCGAAAAAAAGACCGGCGGCGGACGCGAAAGCGGCAGCGATTGCTGGAAGCAATACATGCGTCGCCAGACCAACACGATCAACTTCTCCAGCGAGCTGCCACTCGCGCAGGGAATCGAGTTCGGCGCAGGTTCGGGAAGCGAAACCGTTTAGTTTCTGCCGTCGCTCGCAGAGGGAAGCGAGACGGTCCAATCCGGGTAGCGCACGCGTCTTGGTTTTGGCGTCTCGCCGAAACGAACTTTCGTGCGCATTCGTGACGCACGCCACACTTTGGTTGGGTACAGTCGGTTGCAGAAAAGTACGCGATTGCGAGACGCAATCGCCAGACACGCGAGACGCATGCGCTACCCAAACCTGGGAATTCAGCGCGCGACCGTTAGCTCAACCAGTTCGTTAACGTTCTTCGCGCTGTCGATGCTCATGATCGCCTTCTGCAACTTCTTGCGCTGATCGTCACCGATAACGTCCTTGCCGAGCGCGTTGAATTTCACCGCGATTTCTTCCTCAGTCATCGGATCGCGCGGATCGCCTTTTGGAACATCGACGCGCGTTGAGTACTGCTTGCCGTCGTTGGTGGTAATGGTTACCCGGCTCGGCTGAAATTTGGGAAAGAGCGCCTCGAACTCGTCGTTCGCGACCACTTTCACTTTGTCCATGATTGGAATCAGCGATTTGTCGAGGACCCGTTCTTCTTTGAATTGCAGCGGCGTGACCATTCCGTCGACGAGCCCGACCGCCATGCAGTAAGGAAGCGAGTGATCGGCCGTTTCCTTTGAATCGGGACGATATTTGTGCGGATCGCCCAAAATGTCGGCCGCGCGCGCAATCACTTCGACTTTGATCTCCTTCACGTCGTCCGCTTTGAGTTTGTTTTCCTTGATTGTCTTCATCATCGCGGTCAAGGGCGCATGACTCAGCGCTTCAATCGGGAAACTTTTCATTCCGCAATCGAGAATGCGGTAGTGCGACTTTGGCGAATTCGGAAGATCTTTGACCAACGCTTCCCCGTCGAATGTTGCCGGCTGTCCTTTGTATTGAACGTGATGGAAGACGGCGAA
>JAJPJU010000276.1 GCA_021324035.1 Spartobacteria bacterium
ACCTGATCGTGATCCAGATTTGAAGTGTCGACTTCGAAATCCGCCGCCGCTTGGTAGAGCGGCCTGCGTTTGCGAAATAGTTCTGAATAGACCGCGCGGGGATTCTCGTTCCGAAGCAATGGCCGGGTGTTTCGTCGCGAAGCGCGCTCGAAGAGAATCGTTTCGTCGCCCTTGAGCCACACCACCATGCCAAGCTGTCTTAAAAGATCGGCATTCTCCGGACGGACCACAATTCCGCCACCGGTCACAACAATCACTGGCCGTTTTGGCGAGATATTGCGGAGGGTCACCGTTTCCGCATCGCGGAATTTTTCTTCTCCGTGTGTCTCAAAAATTTCTGTGATCGACATTCCAAATTGTGCGGCCACGGCCTGGTCCATATCCAAACGGCTGAGACCAGTCCGTTTTTCCAAAACGCGGCCGACTGACGATTTGCCGGCGCCCATCATTCCGATCAGGACAATCGATTTGGCAGCGTTCACGCTGTAAATATCTCATTAACACCTGGCTTCAGCCAGGTGTCTGTGCGACCCGACTCGAAAAGCCGTTTAAACGGCTTTGGCGCCTAAGCTAACTTCCTTCACCGCACTGAAGTGCGGTGTTAACGAGACCAGCGCGGAAAGAAGTTGCGGCATGGCATTGCCCGACCAAACTTCGATATGCCTGAATCGAAACCGTTGGTCGCAATTGTAATGGGAAGCAAATCGGATTGGGATACGATGCGTCACTCAGCGGAGATGCTCGATGAGCTTGGTGTTCCTAACGAGGCGCGCGTATTGTCGGCGCACCGCACGCCGGAAGCCACCACCGAATTCGCGCGCAACGCTTCCGATCGCGGCGTGCGGGTGATCATTGCCGGAGCCGGCGGCGCCGCGCACCTGGCCGGGGTAATTGCGGCCCACACGGTTTTGCCGGTTCTTGGCGTGCCGATTCAATCGAAACTGCAGGGGCTCGATTCACTTTTGTCGACGGCACAAATGCCGGGCGGGATCCCGGTTGGAACATTGGCGATCGGAGATGCCGGCGCGAAGAATGCGGCCCTTCTTGCGGTGGCGATTCTGGCGACGACCGACAAGAAACTTCGTCAAAAACTGGAAGCGTTTCGCAAGAAACAATCTGAAAGCGTTCTCGCGGCGAAATTGCCGAAGTGAAAACGGAAATTTCAACCGACCGCAAGGCGGCGGTTGAATTGTTGGGCAAAGGCGAAGTCGTCGCGCTGCCCACCGAAACCGTTTATGGACTGGCGGCCAACGCACTCGACTCGATCGCGGTCGCAAAAATCTTCGAAGCAAAAGGCCGGCCGCGTTTCGATCCGCTCATCGTCCATCTTCCTGATCGGGATTGGCTCGCCAAAATCACTGATGTCCCGGGAGCGGCCGGAAAAATCGTCGCGAATCTGGCGGACGCCTTCTGGCCGGGCCCGTTCACGATCGTTTTGCCAAGGCGCGACATCGTTCCGGAAATTGTGACCGCCGGACTGGAAACGATTGCTGTTCGCGTGAGCGCGCATCCAGTATTCGCCGAGATTGTTCGCGCATTCGGTAAACCGCTGGCTGCTCCAAGCGCAAACCGGTTTGGCCGTGTCAGCCCGACGACGGCAAAGCATGTGTTGGATGAACTTGGCGGTTTGATTCCGCTCATCATTGACGGCGGCCCGACCGCTCATGGAATTGAGTCCACGATCGTCGCCGTTCGCGACGGCCTGATTCAGATCCTGCGGCGCGGCCCGATCACGCCGGAGCAGCTTTCGGAATTTGGGAGAGTTGAGATCGCAAAACCGGAAGCGAAAATTTCTGCGCCCGGGCAATTGCCGTCACACTATGCGCCGAGAACGCCGCTGCGGTTGATCGATTCCGCAGAAAAGTTCGTGCCTGAAGCAAATCAACGTGTCGCGCTGCTGGCCTGGACGCCGGTAACTCCAAACGATCGATTCGCCGCCGCCCGAAATTTGAGCGAGCAACAGGACCTTCGCGAAGCTGCCGCGAACCTGTTTCGGTATTTGCGCGAGCTCGACGAGGTCGGCGCGGATCTTATCGTTGCAGAACGAGTTCCTGATCAGGGACTCGGGTCTGCGATTTTGGATCGGTTGACCCGCGCGTCGCACGCTTAGGATCAAACGACAAACACGCTTCGATAAAACCCTTGAACAGCGGATGCGGCTTGTTCGGTTTGCTCTGAAACTCCGGGTGATACTGACAGCCGACAAAATACGGATGATCCCGGAGCTCGATTAATTCCGCGAGCGTGCCGTCCGGAGATGTTCCCGAAATGACGAAGCCTTTGTCCGCCATTCGATCGCGATACTTCATATTAAATTCGTAGCGGTGACGGTGGCGCTCCATGACGTTGGTCGCGCCGTAAATTTTTTCGGCAAGCGTTCCTTTTGCGATTTTAGTCGGCCAGGTGCCGAGGCGCATGCTTCCACCTTTGCTGTGAATTTTCTCACGCTGCTCTTCGAGCAATGAAATCACCGGGGCCGGCGTCTCGGGGTCGAATTCGGTGCTGTTCGCGTTCTCGATTCCGCAAACGTCGCGGGCGAACTCAATCGTGGCGACCTGCATGCCCAGACATAGACCGAGATACGGCATGCCATGTTCGCGAGCGTATCGCGCCGCCTTGATTTTTCCTTCGACGCCACGTTCGCCGAATCCGCCCGGTACGATAATGCCGCCGAGGGCGCGCAACTGCTTTTCTGCGCCAT
>JAJPJU010000364.1 GCA_021324035.1 Spartobacteria bacterium
TCGCAACAATCGCAAAACAGTGGCGGAATTAGGAATCGCGTGAGCAGTGGCCGGGTGACGCAATGTAATAGGGACGAAAGGCCGATGATTGGCAGATAATTTCCGGAACATGCGGTACCGGTTAACCAAGCGGTTTGGCCAGTCGTCTAATTGCTCATCAGCAGCCTTCCATTTTTCAATTCCATCTTCAGCCAAGTCTCGCACCAAAGACATCGGATTGAGAGCTTCTTTTTTTTTATGATGGAACTTCTGGAAGAATTGCCGGGAGTAGGCCCAAGTAATTTCGGGTCGAAATTGGAAGAATTGCCGCAATGACCGCATTTGATGAGATGCACGGTTTTCCTCAGTTATGAGCCGGCCAAGTGCGCGACATGCGCCCATTTAAACGGCATGGGCGAAGTTCTGCTGTTCGGGAATCGCATCGCGGGAAAACGGAATTACCACTGGTCCATTGGTTGCCTGGTTTCGACGGGCATTTTTCGCTTCGCGTAACCGTTGATCGGCAAGATTGAGCGCTTCGTTTGTGGTCGAAATCGAATCATCGGGGAGACTGACAACGCCGGTGCTGACAGTCAAGTTGAACGATTGGTTTTCAAAACTGAAGATGTGCCGCTCAATCGTTTCCCGCAGTCGCTCGGCAATAGCCCACGCCGCGGGGCGCGAGGTTTCTACCAACACGATTCCGAACTCGTCCCCGTCGTTGCGCACAAAAAGGTCTTCGGGTGGCACTAGGTTTCGGACCAACCTCACCATTTCGCGCAAGGCTGAATCGCCGGCAAGTTGGCCAAATCGATGATTGATGGATTTGAATTCATCCAGGTCAAAGAGCAAGAAAGCGAGTGGACGCGAATGCCGAATAGCCCGCAGCATTTCGCGATCCATGAATTCCAACAGGTAGCGGTGGTTATAAAGATGCGTGAGCGCGTCCACAATGGTTAAGCGATATAATTCTTCATGAAACTCCGATTCAACATTTCCACCGCCTAGAAAGCGAAAGATGGTATTGCCGATTCGAAGATGATCACCATCGCGGATCACCTCCGTTCCTTTTATTGGACGGTCATTGATAAAGGTACCGTTGGTGCTCACCAAGTCGGTGACACGAACTCCCTCCGCGGCAAACTCAATCCGAGCATGCCGGCGCGAAACGCCGATGTCCGGAATCGAAACGTCGTTGCTGTCGCTTCGACCGATGACAATGGGCGAGTCGCCGAGCGTGTGGCGATGCCCCATTTTTTCGCCGGCAGGGTGAATTTGAACCAGGCATGCATAACGGCCGGTTGCAATCGGTTTTTGGGACAGGACGGGTGTTGTCGTTGCGATTTTCATGGGGGTCGTCACTTGGATCACTGCAGTGCGGTTTCGGTTCTAGGGGGAGGCCTGAGTCGACCTGCGTTCATAACCGGTGTTTTCAACTTCCTTGATGATCAACGGATCGCGGCGATAACGAAGTTAATCAAAACCAGATCGAGCCATCGCTCGGGAGGTTGGTTACCCAGATGGCAGTGGAGCCATTGGGATCGGGCGGAGGCGCAGTGCCGGTGGCGGGCGGCAAACTGTTAGCTGGAGTGTTCGTGGTATTGGCCACAACCGCCCCGATCGGGCTGGTAATGGTGGCGGCAGCGAGCGAGTAATTGACAGCGGTGGCAAGCACGCCGGCGTTGGCAACGGCAATGATACTTACCTGATACTTCCCGGCCTGTAAGAAGACCGTGGCGCTTTGTTGCGCGCCGGCTGCAATCACCTGATTCAAGACCACATTTCCGTTGGCGTCCGCAATCGTTAAATCGAGCGACATTCCGCTGGCGGCAGCCGTCGAAAGCAAGAGATACAGGTCCTGGCTCTGGGTGACATTCAATGTCGCGGATTGGGCCGATCCCGTAGTGGCATTGCCGCTAGCGCCCATCGAAAACGGCACATCCTGGGCCGTGTAATCGGCGGAGAAGTTAAAAGTCGCGTTCGCGGTAACTTGGACCGTGTAGTTGGTGTCCGGGGACACATTGCTAACTTCCACGACTTCGCCGCCATTGGCCTGCGACAAGATCTTCGAACTCAAGAGGTTGCCACTGGCGTCGTAAACAGCCACCTGGAAATTCCCGGCGCCGCTCAGATTAGCCACCGAAGCGATGAGGTTTACATCTTGGCCGGCCGGGGCAACAGGTGAGTGGATGCTGAAGTAGGTAACGCTGTTGGCAGGCGCCACCTGGTACGAGTAGGCCTGCTGGGGATCCGCCGCTGATACCGTTTGCGTTAAACTCAAGGCGCTCGTGAGCGAGGCCCCACTGGTCGTGGTGATCGACGCGCCGGTGGGAACCGTTGCGCCCATGGATACCGTAGTCGGCGTAAGTGTGGTCATGCCGGGTGTAGTCGGGGGCGGCGCGGAAACCGTTGAACCATTGATCGAGAGTTGGTAGGAGCCGACACCGAAGACATTGTTCGTCGCGCTGCTGATCTGAACGTAGTAGGTGCCGCCGACCGCCAGGTTGGAAAGATTGAGTGTGACATTGTTGTTGAACACATTTTGCGCCGCGCCTTGGGCGAGCACGTTTCCGCTGCCGTCGAGAACCTGGATATTAGCTTCCACCATGCTCAGGCCGGCGGCCTGTAACTGAACCGTGGCCGATGGACCAGCCGCAGTGAAGCGGTAATAATCGGCGTCGTTGACCGTGGCAAGGTCGGCGGTGAGCGTTGTGGCATAGCTCATGGCGGTCGCCATGGTGGAGTTATTGTTCGGCTCCGCTGTTCGCGCACCATAAAGGGCCTGAAGTGCGCCAATGTCAGCGGTCGAAAGGCCGGTCCGAACGCCCTGGTAATTCGTGTACATGGCCGATGTGGAGTCGGAACTTTCGCCCACGCCCAGGGTGAGCCCGGCCTCGTGCAGCACGGTCGTGAAGAGATCGTAAGTTCCCGACGCGCCGCCGATGCTAAACGGCATTCCGGTATTTAGTTGCACATTTCCGGATTCCGTGTTGAAGTAATTAAACGGAGTCGTGATGGCGGTCACATCTGGAGCCAGCGTACGGCCGCCAAAGCGAATGTCACCGAAACGAGGGTCGCCTTGAATCAAACCAGGAACATCCCAGGCCGAGCCGTTGTCACTCACCAACCCGATGTTGACGTTGGCGTTTACCGCCCAGGTCTGGAAAGCGGTCAGAATGCTTAACTCGGCGGCACTGGTGCCCAGCGGGGCCAGAGTTGCCATCAGATTGCTGGGCGAACCAACAATGTTGGTCCCATCCGGAGCAAAACTCAGCGTGATGTTTGAGCTGGGCCAGGGAATGCCGACTTTCGCCGGAACGCAACGATCTTCGAGCTGCTCTAAACGAAGTCTGGCAAAGGATTGCATTGAGACTGCCTCGGGGGGCGAAGCAAACAATCGGTAGGTTTATTGGAGAAGCCCCATTGGCTTCTCGCAACCGCCAAAAAAACTCAAACTATTTTTCTTGCAATGCGCGGGCGTGGGCGATGAGCGAGCGGAATGCATCCGAATTCCGGATTGGATCGAGATCCGAGTCTTTTTCAATCAGGGCGAAGTCGTTAAAGCCATTTTGCAATGCATGGGCCAACAATCGGAACGCTTCGGCCCGAGCCTGTCCATCGGCTTCATGCCGCGCAAGTTGGGCATACAGGCTGGCCATTTGGTAATACCGGTAGGCGGTAGGTTCGTCTCGAAGGCAGGTCGCGGCGTCGCGCCGGGCGCCTTTCCCATCTCCCCAGCGCGCAAGATAAACTCCGCGACCAGCGGTAGCCTCGGTGTAGGCGGGATACATTTCTAGCAGCCGGTCCATGACGGCCGCCGCTTCGGCCGGACGATTCAGCATATCGGCCAGAACCACGGCCTTGTTTTGCAAGGCGTCGCGCGAGCGCGGATTGAGCTTCAGCGCCGCGTCAAAATCTGCCAGCGCCTCTTTTGGATTAGCTTCCATTCGCCAAACGCCCCGTGTCACCCAACTGACGGCGTCGGTAGGCGTTTGCCGGAATCCCTCGGCCGCATCCTCGTCTGCGCCTTTGGTGTTGCCGGCGCTGCGCCGCACGACCGACCGAAGAAAATGCAATCGAGTCGGTGCGTTCGCCTGGCTCATTGCCTCGGACAGATCAGCCTCCGCACCCGTCCAATCTCGCAGTCCCTGTCGGGCAATGGCGCAATTGATGATCGCCGACGTCCAGTTTGGACTCAACCGCAAGGCTTCTGTGAAATCTTCCTGGGCCGCTTCGTAGCGATGCTGTTGAAGCTCGACCAATCCCCGATTGAAGTAAGGCCAGGGCATTTGTGGGTTAATCGCGGCACAAACGGTAAACGCAGCCGCCGCTTCGGCTTTCTGACCTACGCCTTCGTGGCAAACGCCGCGCACAAACCAAGCCATAAAGTGGTCGTGGTGGCGATGGCTAAAAGGCAACAACTTGGCCAGCGCCTCGGCATAGCGACCGCGAATCGCATCCTCAAGCCCATCGTGATAGAGATCAATGGCGGAATTCTTTTCGTTCACGAGGGGGCTCGCGATTCCTGGAGCCAGGGCCAGAAACTCGGCTCGTTGGCGAGACAACCACTGCGGCCGCTGATCTTGCGGAAACATCGCTTCCGCACTGCGGTTCCATTCCGCCCCGGCGCGAACCGCAGCGGCGTCGCCAGTCGACGAACGAAGGACTTCGCATCGCGCCAACAGCAACATGAGTTCACCGAACTCGCGGCGCAATGCAGTCTGCTGATCTTTGGGAAGCAATTGGAACATCGGCCGCTTTTGCCAATCGGGGTCGCGGTCAACGTCGTATGCAGCTAGCGCTTCACGCCCCAGCGCGAATCCTTGGTCCAGGAGCTTGCGGTCGCCGTTCTGCGTGGAGAGCAAAATCTGAGCTGTATGGGCCTTTGCCAAGGCGTCCATTCGATGCAGTTCCGCCTCGGCCGATTGAAGCTGCTGCTGGCGCTTGGCAATTTGGTCCTGGCGAACCGCCACGGCAATTGACGGAACGCCGAATAGCAACATGGCCGCGACAATCGCACCCACGGTCACTGCTACCCGCGGATTGCGCCGCCGCCATTTCCGTACTAACTCCCCCATAGAGGTATTCGGAGCATGAGCTAATGGCCTGTTTGCCAGTTGGCGTTCAAGATCCTCGCGCAGGTCCGCCGCGCAAGCGTACCGATTTTCGGGGTCCGGTGCCAGTAACTTGAGGACAATGGAATCAACCGCCGGTGAAATCGCTGGGTTCCACTGGCTCGGCCGTTCCGGTAGGCGACTGCGCACCTCGAGCAATTCGGTCAACGTATCGGGGGCGCCGGATGTCGCCAAATTGTGCGGATCGTGGTCGGTCAGCAACTGAAACAGAATGACGCCGAGCGAGTAAAGGTCCGACCGGCAATCGATGGCGGCCAGGTGCGGGGCGTCGAACCCGCTTCCGTGAACTCTCGTCGTTGCATCTTTATCGACAGGAGTGTTGGTTGCTTGTTGGCTGTCGAGTATGGCCTTAATGTGTTCCGGCGACATGTACGGTACGGTGCCGCCGAAATGGGATGCCGTATTCGCGCTCGTTCGAGTGTCCAAAGCCACATTGAAATCGAGCAGCATCGGCTGGCCGTCATCGGATAGGAGGACGTTCTGCGGCTTCAGGTCGCAATGGAGTATGCCGCGCTCATGAGCGTGAGCCAACCCATCCGCCATACGTGCGGCGATCCACAAAACCGCATCGACAAGACTGAGGCGATTCAGAAGCTCCAGATTTGGGGCCAGCGTTTCTTGGGGAACAGGCAGATCCGCTTGAGGCTGAACGTTGCTTTCGCCTGCTGGAGTAGTAGGCGCCGATGGCAATTTGTTCAGAAGAGTATCGACAAGTCTACGCCCTGTGCCTTCTGCCCAAAGGCCCTGATGTTTCAAAACAGTTGCTAAGGTGTGTGCGCCGACATACGGCATGCACACGACTTGAAACTGAAAATAATGATGAACAGAGTAAATGGGCACAATATTGGTGTGTTGCAACCGCGCCAAACGCTGAGGCTCACCATCCTCGCGCTCGGACACTTTCAAGGCCACGAGGCGCCCCGCCAAATCCCGTTGCGTAGCCAGGAACACGCGACTGAATGCACCGGCTCCTAGCTCGCCGACAATATGAAAATGGAGGAGCGAATCCCCGACTACTGGAAAAAGGGATTTCAGCGGCGGGATGCCGCAAGCTTCGACCTTGGTCGAGATTGTTTGTTGCCCATCGGGGTTGGCGGATACGCCTTCCCGACGCGAATTGTCTTTTGATCTGTCGGCAGACTTGGTTTCGAGTTCCAGAGCCACGGTCACCTCGAGGGGGGAGTAGGCGCGCGAAGGCTGGTTCTACCGTCCACGGGGCGACAATCTGAACTTAGTTCGAGTTTTTGGTGAATGCAAATTTTTTTCATCAGAATTCCGACGGAAATCTGTAGATGATGCAATATCAACCAGATCTTCGAGCGGGATCAAGATGACTCGCAACTTATTTGCTGTAATGATCTTACGGAAAACACTGCGGGCCAAATGTGCATCATCAATACTCCAGCTGACAATTCGAATTAAGTCTTGGCGGAATCGGGAAATCCAGATTTTCCTGGCCAAACAGATAGGAGTTACGCAGTTGGCCGTTTTTCGTGAAACTGGGTAAGTTCGGCGTTTGCCTATCTTGCCCGAACGCATTCAAATTACGGCCAACCCGTGCCGAATCGGGGCA
>JAJPJU010000256.1 GCA_021324035.1 Spartobacteria bacterium
AAAAAACCGGGCGGCGGCAAAACAGTCACGAGCGGTTGCAAGTGCCATCCGTGCACCTGCTCGCCGTGCACGTGCCATTGATCAATCGGCGGGCGAAAGCATGTGATATTTGCTGCGGTTCAGCATCGGGCCTTCGGTAGTGCCTCGCAGGAATTGGATAACCACCGGATTGGTTGATCGTTTGAATTCGTCAGGCGTTCCCTGCTCGACGATCTGGCCGCGATACAACATCGCCAGCCGGGTTGCCACGTGAAATGCGCTGTCCATTAAATGCGTCACGATGATCGATGTCGTCTTGGTTCGGCTGGTGAGATTGATAATCAATTCGTCGATCAGTGCGCCAATCACTGGATCGAGTCCCTGAGTTGGTTCGTCGAACAAGACCAGCTCGGGTTCCATGACCAGGGCGCGCGCCAGTCCGACGCGTTTCCGCATCCCGCCGCTCAACTCGAATGGCATGGTCTTGTCTTCGCCCGCCAATTCCACCATCTCGAGCTTCTCATCGACGATCCGGTCGATCTCGGCCGGCGTCTTGTTCGTGAGTTCCTGCAACGGCAAAGCAAGATTTTCACGCACGGTCATTGAGCTGAGCAATGCGGCGTCCTGGTAAACCATTCCGATGCGTGAACGAACGCTCTCAAGCTGATGATCGTTCATTCGCGAAACTTCATTTTGTTTAAAGAAGACTGACCCCGCATTTGGTTTCAGGATTCCAAGAATTAAACGAAGGATGGTGGTCTTGCCGGCGCCGCTTTGGCCAATGACGACGAGCCGTTCCTGCTGATGAACGTCCAGCGAAACACCGTCCAAAACGCGTTTGTCGCCAAAACTCAGTTCAACATTTTGGAGCGCGACCATTCTGCCGGTCGAAGCCTGTTGAGCGTGATCTGTTTCGAGAACCGCGGTCATTGCTTCACCTGACATTTTTGCATCGCTTCAATCAATCTGCGTCGCGTTACCTGAAGCCGGTGCGCCATCACCTGGCTGATACGACTGAAAAGGTCGTGGGCGAGCGTTAGATCTTCGTTGTAATGCTGACGTAGAATATCGCCGTCGAAGAAAATCACGGTGGTCGGTTCGATTGCGCAGGCATCGAAATGCCAGCGGTAAGGGGGGAACAGCCACGACCAGCCGAGCGGCTCACCGCCGTGCACGATGTCGGTGGTGACCGGCCCGTGCTCCATGACCGAGCCAAGCAAGGCGATCGCTCCGTTCTCAACGAGATAAAAGCCGTGCGCCGGTTCGCCCGCTCGAAAGATCGTTTCGCCAGCCTTAAACTCCCGTTTTGTCGCATAACGCGCGAGCAAATCGAGATGGTGCGCGCTCATTCCGGCCAAAAACGGGTGTCCGGCAATTTCCTTCCAAAGATCCTCCTTGGGTTCGAGATGAGGCAGCGAGTCGGTTTTCATACATCACATGTTGCGCGGAACCGATCGTGGCCGCTCGCCGCGCCTTGGCTAAAAGTGTGCGTTTCTTGCCACAGGTCGGGTTGTTCACCACAAAAAATGGGCAGCGAATGACAAGGCAAGTGGAGCAGTGCAAGCCGGCGACTGGCAAAATCTAATCGATGAAGACCCCGAATAGCTATGTACCGATACTGGGGGAGAGGTCAGGGCCGATCGATCTTCAGTCGCGGCCGACAATTCATGTCGCAAGAAAGTCAGTTCGTCCGGAGCATGTTTTTACCCTGGGCATCGAGGAGGAATTCCAAATCATCGATCCGGAGACGCGCGAATTGCGTTCGCACATCCAGCAGATTTTGGCCGACGGGAAACTTCTATTGAAGGAGCACCTCAAAGCTGAGTTCCACCAGTCGGTGGTGGAATTGGGCACTGAAATTTGCAACGACATCCGCGACGCAAGAGAGCAGGTAATTAAATTGCGCAGCGAGCTGGCGACGATCGCCGGCATGGCAGGACTCAAGATCGCATCTTCGGGAACGCATCCGTTTTCGCATTGGATGGATCAACTGATCAGTCCTGACGAACGCTATCGCACAATCCTGAACGACATGCAGCAGATTGCCCGCGCGAATCTCATCTGGGGCCTGCATGTGCACGTCGGCATCCCCGATCGCGAAGAAGCGATCGACGTAATGAATCAGGCGCGGTATTTCCTTCCACATCTTTATGCCTTGTCGGTGAATTCGCCGTTCTGGCTCGGCCAGAACACGGGTTTAAAAGCCTATCGCCAGATGATTTTCGAACGCTTTCCACGGACCGGTATTCCCGACGCCTTCGAAAGCCTATCGGAGTACGACGACTATCTGAAGCTGCTCGTTGCCACGAACTGCATCGACAACGCGAAGAAAATCTGGTGGGACGTAAGGCTCCATCCCTTCTTCAACACGATCGAATTCCGGATTTGCGACGCCCAATCCCGAGTAGACGATACAATTGCGCTGGCGGCGCTCATGCAGGCGATCGTGGTCAAACTGCATAAGCTTCGCGCTCAAAATGTGACATTCCGAAAATATCCGCGCCGGTTAATCGACGAAAACCGATGGCGGGCCGCGCGGTATGGCCTGGATGGCAAACTGATTGATTTCGGACGCTGTTGCGAAGTGGACGAGCGCGATCTGCTTCACGAAATGCTTGAGTTCATTTCCACGGAAGTCGATGAACTCGGTCTGGAAAACGAGATCAAGCATGTCGAAAAAATCTTAAGCGAAGGTACCGGCGCTGACCGGCAACTGCGCGCCTGGGGGCGAAGCGGCGGCAGTTTAAAGGCGGTGGTCGACCAGATTATCGAGGAAACGTACGAAGGGCTAATCTTCGACCGCAACCGCGCGAACGGTGCCATCGATGCGGGTTAAGCCGCGAGACGATTTTAGCTGCGCCAACAAATAACAAAGCGCCACACACAGCAGCGATCCGGCAAAAAGTAACAGCGAGTAAAGCAGCTGCGAATGCTCGCCGAGCCAATCGTTGCCGCCCCCGGCAACCTTGAGCGCGAGATCAACATCGGCGCCGGAGTAATTGGTTCCGTAAATCCATTTTGCGACGCGTAATTTCGAATCGAGGACAATGACGATGTTCGGATGGACGAATTCTTTTCCAGCTTTGCCGACCTGCACCCCGATCGATTCCAGCAACGCGTCGATATCCGGCTGCGATGCGGTTCCGATCGACCATCCCAGGGGAATATTTTCGCGCTGCCGGTACTTTAACAGCGTGCCGACGTTGTCGGTGGCATCAAACGAGAACAACAGGACGCGAAATTGGCGTGGATCGGAGGCCGAATTGGCCAACGTTTCTTTCAATCGATCGACATTTTGAATACAAGGCCCCGGGCAGCGCGTGTAGATTGGCAACAACACGACCGGATAGCCCGCCAAATCGCCTAACGAACGAGTCCGCCCCGTCTCGTCGATCCAATTGATCGCCGCCACGGAACGTCCGCGGGCCGGCGCAATGTCGACGACGTTTCCTCGAACGTTAGCAACGAGAACAACGAAGATCAGCAACGCGAATCGGGTCATGGATTTGGTCCAGCCGTGATTGGCAACGGCCGGTCGGGCGTGTAGGGCGGCGCACCGGGGAAATTGCTGCGCAATGTTTGTGCGATCGGCGGCGCGTAAGCTATGACCAGCAGCAGCGCCGTTCCCACCAGCCAAGGGGTGAAACTTTGCACCGCGGGCACGTGTTCATCGTGATAGGGCTCCGAAACAATGAGTTCCAGCGATCCTGATCGGGTCGGCCGGCCGAAAATGGTGGCGAAGAAAACGACGAAAAAAATCAATGCCGCCAGAGTCATGATCGTGCCGCCGAGGACTCCGAGGTGTCTCGCGATCTGCCAGTCCGCATGATACAAGGGCGATTGCGGATTGGTGTAGGTCAATCCCATATTCGTGCGGCGCGGCTCGCCGCCAGCGCCACCGATGAATAAACCGGTGGAGAAAATCATGATGCCGACCGTCCAGATGTAGGGCACCCATACGTTCCAACGTGGAAGTTTGATTTCCTTGCCGGTTAATTTCGCAACGAGGAAAAGAGTCATCCCGATATAGGAAAGAAAAACCGGCCCGGCCACCGTTTGATGAAAATGCGCGGGCAGCCAGGACGTGTTGTGAATCACGGTGTCGAGATTGTAAGAAGCGTTGATGATTCCGGTGACGCCCCCGAAAATGAAAATGAAGAGACCGCAGAAGAAATAACCGAACAGCCATCGATTGGTATCGACGTAGGGCAACTTTTTCCACCAACCCAACAGGCCGCGGCCACCGTTGGCGCGGGCGCCGAGCTCCATGGAGGCAGCCATCACGAACGCGGTGGCAAAACTCGGGACCGCTACCAACATGGTGAAGAACGCGTGCACAAACTTCCAGGTGCTGCTGATTCCGGGTTCGGTGAATTGATGATGAATGCCGACCGGCGCGGAATAGAGCACCAGCCATAAAAACGTGAACCGGCCCGCGAAATCGGAGAACAATTTCCCGCCCGCGAGTTTGGGCAGCATGGTGTAATACATGACGTAGGTCGGCAGCAGCCAGAAGTACACGAGCGGGTGCCCGAAAAACCAAAACAGCATTCGCGCCAGCGGGACGTTGACCGTGGGCACCCAGCCTAACGACCACGGAATAAGCTGAAAAATAATCTCGATCGCAACCGGAATGGTAGCGATGACCCAGATAATAAACCCGGCGAAAATTCCGACGACGGCGAGCGGCACTTTTTCGCCGCGATGTTCGCGTTTCCAGGAGAAGTAAACCGGAAACCAGTTGAAGAACGCGATCCACGAACCGACGACCACGAGGGTGAGTCCGATATAAAACGCCGGATGGGCGCGCAGGGGCGGATAAAACGTGTAAAGCACACTTGAAGTGCCGGAAAGAATCGCCGCCGCGGCCAGGAGCGTCCCGATGATCATGAGCGCGAACGACAGCCACGCGACTTTCATGTTCACGGGACCGAGATAGAAACGGATCAGTGCGTAACCGAACGCGACCGCAAAAAAAGTGGTAAAAACGATCGCGTTGACGACGCCGTGTAGAGTCAACCCCTGGTAATACTCCAGTCCCAAAACGTGGCGCGTATGAATGTGACCCGCGCGATAAAGCACCTGCATCATTCCGTGATAAATCCCGAGAACCAGCAGCGCGGTGGGAAAAACCAGCTCGATCAGGATCATCCGTTTCAATCCTGGTTCGATCTCGATCTTGCGCTGGTTAAGTAGCTCCATTGTTTTTATTTCAAGTTCTCCAGATATTCGACGAGCGCGTTGATCTCTTGCTCGGTCAACTCAGGCTTTGGCATCACATCGTCGAAACCATTTACGACCTTCGCACTGGGATTCGCGATTGATTCGCGCAGATAAACGTCGTCGGCGACGATGGTGGCGCCATTGGCCAGTTTGGTTTTCCGGCCATAAATCCCTTTCAGTGTCGGCCCAATGCTTTCCGAGCCGTCGATCGAATGGCAAGTCAGACAATCTTTTGCTTCCAAAAGTCGATAGCCAGGATCGGTTGGCTGCTGGACCGGCGCTTTCGGCTCGTTAGGCTTAAACGTGGCAGGGTCAACCACTCGCAATTTCGCGGCCATCCGTTCGTGGCCGGTTCCGCAATATTCGTGGCAGAGCAACTGATAATCGCGCGGCCGGTCGAATTTAACGCGGGCATAATTCACTACGCCGGGTACGGCCATCAGATTCAAGTTTGTGCCAAGCAGGATCACTCCATGAGTTACGTCTGTGGTGCTCAAATAAACGTCGACCGTTGATCCGGCCGGCACGACCACTTCTTCCGGATCGAATTCCCACATCCGCGCCACGTAATGCACTTCGTAATGATCGGGCGAGTGGGTGATCAATTCGCCTTTTTGAAACGGTTTAATGTCGGTGAGACACGTCGGCAGACCTACGTGAAACATATTGATCGCCAAAGCAGCCAGGCCGAAGAGCACGAGCACGAAGGCGATTGCGATAATGATAATTCGCCGCTCGAGTCTCAACGACGGAGTCATTTCAACTTCGCGAAATCATCAACCAGTAGATGACGAGCCACAGCGCCGCATAAAACAGAAGCAGGAGCGCGAAGAAAAAAATGGCGCCGCTCGGGAAAAATCCTTTATCCGGTTCGCTCTCGGCCGGCTCCATCATCTCTCCATCTGTCGCAACTTTAAGTAAATCATCAGCATCAAAAGTCCGATCGCAGCGATGCTGACTGCGAGTCCGTACTGACGGAATTTGAATTCCCCGCGCGCATTGCTGGTCAATTCGTCTGATTTGCCGATGGCCTGCTCGCCCGCTGCGGCAACTTGTTGAAAGCTGCTTCGGCTGAACGAATGCACATAGGTGCGAGATTTCTTCAAGGCGTCGGTCAGGTCGTTCAGCTGATTGCTGATCGGTTCGACGTCCAGACCTCGGGCGGCAAATTTCTCCGAATCAGCAGTGATCCGTTTCCGCGCGTCATCCAATTGCGCGATGGTGTGATGGAAATAGTCGGCAGCCTGAATGCATTCGGGATTATCTTTGGCGTTTTGCCGATGGCAATCGCCGCACAAACCGCCGTTAGCGGTGGACAACATCGAATCGCTGGTTTTGGCGATGTTGTGGTTGCTGTGACACTTGCCGCATTCCGGCCAATTATGTTGATCGAACGCCACCTTGTGTTTGCTGCCGTCGAACAAGCTCGCGTTCGCGGAGTGGCAAATGCTGCAACTCTTGCTGACTTGGGCGACACCCGGCGGGCTCGCGGCATGATTTCCATGGCAGGTGTTGCATCGAGGCGCTCCGAGATCGCCACGTTCGAGCAAAGCACGGCCGTGCACGCTTTTTTTGTATTCGGCGAGTTGCGTTGTGGGCATCGGCGAACCGTCAGCGCGGGTAATTCCGGCCATCACCGTGGCGCTGGCGTGACACGCGCCGCACGTTTCCGGAACGCGTTGAGCATAAACCTTTGACTGGGGATCTTTTGCTGGACGGATCCCGTGAACACCGTGACAGCTCACGCACGAAGGTGCGCGATCGTCATGCAGATCGAGCAACCGATGACCATGCGGGCTGGTTTTGAATTTTGCGAGCTGGTCCGTCGGCAAAGCCGGATTGAAATCGTGCATCTTGGTGGGATCGGCATGACAGCGCGCGCAGAATTGCACAACCCAGGCCCGATTCTTATCGCGATCTTTCTCCGGCCATTCCTTTACGAAATCGTGTCCTAGATCGGCCGTTGGATCGCCGCCGTGACAACCGGCGCACGAAATGCCGTGACGAAAGTGCACATCCTCGACGACTTCTTTCAAGTTCATCGGCACCGCCGCCGGAGCGTTCGCCGATGGCCCGGCCACAAAAAGTGTGTCGGGCGTGTGATTGGCGGAATCGCTGTGACAGAGAACGCAGTTGTTCTGCAGCAACACATCCAGCTTTTGCGGGCTCAAATTCAGACTGAGAAGAATCGAAAGATGTTCCGCGCGCGAAATAGTTTCCTTGTCGGCCGCGTGATTGAGCAGGCCCTTGAGATTGTCGTCCAGTCCTTCGTAGTAAGTACGCTGCTCTGGAGTGATAATTGGTTTTCCGGTTTCATCCCTGGCATCCAGCATTGCCGCCAGCTTCGGCGATGGTTTGACCGGCGTTTGGTCGGCTGCGAAGGCGGCTGCCGACCACACGATGAAAACCGCGAGGATTGGGAATGTCTTCATCCGGCGGAACTCCGGCTGGCACGACCAAGCAGGAACATCGCGGTGATAATGACGAAGGCGGCGCCGGCAGAAATGACTCCAGCGACGAGATAGGGAAGTCCGAGCAATCCGTGAACCGCGACCTGCAACAGCGCGGCGCCGGTGAGAATGAACCATCGATGTTTAAACCGCCACCCGCGAACAATTATCACAACGGCGCCGGCGGCCAGTGTCCACAACGCGCAAACGTGAGCGCTCTTTTGGAGTGACGTGGGATCGTCGCTTCCGCTTTTTGCCCCGATGTCCCAGCCCATCAGAGTCAGGTAAGTCAGGAACAGGATCGCCGCCCAGCCGAAATCGGTGAACGCGGGCGAATTCAAATTGCGATAGGCGCGCCGGTCGAGCCAGGGAATGATTGCCCAGATCCCGAGCAGAATTGCGATCACGAAAAGACAAATCTGGGGTCCTTCGAGGCCGAAGAGATGCGGCGGAAATTCTTTGAGCAGTTGGTACTCCCACAGGAAATACCATTCCGGTTTAATCCCCGGATACGCCGGGGCGAAGGGATCGGCTTTGTCGCCAAGTTCCCAATCCATTCCCGGGATTCCCGGCCCATACGGCAGAAAAACGGCGAACGTGATCAGCAACATCAAACAGGCAAGCCACAGCAAGAGGTCGCGCAGGGCGAAACTTGGAAAGAATTTCATCCCGCGCGGCGCGGTGGTCGTACCGACTGGTGGCGCCATTCCCTGCCTCTGAATCAAAAGCAGATGCAATCCAATCACACCGACGAAAGCCAGCGGAAGAATCACCACGTGTCCCGCGAAGAAGCGATAAAGGGTATTGATCGAGACATCCTGTCCGCCGCGCATGACTTGCAGGAGCCAGTCGCCTAACAATGGAACGGATTTGACAATATTTGTTCCGACCGTCGTCGCGAAATACGCCAGCTTGTTCCACGGCAACAGGTAACCGGAAAATCCGAAGCCGAGTGTCAGCAAGAACAGGAGATATCCCGAAACCCAGGTGATCTCGCGCGGCGGCCGATACGCTTTCAGCATCATGGTGCTGAACATGTGGAGCAGCAGCGAAACGATCATCAGATGCGCGCTCCAACTGTGAATCGACCGAATCAACCATCCGAACGGCACCTTGGTCGTCAAAATTCGAATGCTCTCGTAGGAGGTCGCTTCCCCCGGTTGGTAGTACATGAGTAAGAGCACGCCGGTGATGATTTGGACGACGAAGAAAAACATCGTCACGCCGCCGAGATAGTACCAACCCATCCAATGCGAGCCGATCGGCACTTCCTTGTGCCGCAAAAATTCGAACAACGGCGTTACTTGATAACGTCGATCGATCCAACCCATCAAACCGCCACCCTTTGGCGCGTTGTTGTCAGGCGTGTTGTTCAGAGATAACGATGGTGCCGTCGGGTTGTTTCTTGGCGATGTATTTCGTAAGAGGTTGAGGCGGCGGGCCGGATAAAACGCGGCCATTCATGTCGAACCGGCCATCGTGGCACGGGCACCACATGACCGATTGACCGGGCAAATAAGTAATCGTGCAGCCCTCATGCGTGCACTTGGCGCCGAACGCATACAATTGATCCTGCGATTGCAGAACGATCACGCGCTGCCCACTGACCGGAACGATAACGAACTTGTTTTGTTCGAGCTTTCCCGATTCGTCGCGGGTCAGATGGGTCGGCCCGGTCGGACCGGTTTGCGGCAGAGGTTTTAGATATCGAACAATCGGGTAAGCAACGCTGGTGATCCAGCCGAGAAGGCTGGCGCCGAGAATGATATCGAGAAAGTGACGACGCGAAGTTCTCGAATCGGAAGGGCTTGGTTCTTCCATTGGTTCGATCTCGGAAAAAATCCTATCGGGCAAGCCTCAGAGTATCAAGCCGTTGTCGGGTCCGGCAACTCTTCATCCGAAGAAATGCGGGACGTCCGAAAACTCTTCCAGTGTTCCAGCGGCATGCTCGCAATCGTGATCAACGCGAGCTGGCTGATCATAAAACCAAGCAGCCAGGGAAACGCTTTTTGCATGAAGCCGTAGGAATGCAGACCGACGCCGAGCATGTTCACACCAAACCAGGAGAAGCTGGTCACGACGTTCCCGAAAATCGCCATCATCATCAGGCCGCGTTGCCGGATAGATCCTCCCCAGCGCGCGTGCAACGTGATCGCGCACCAGAGAACGATCAGAACCGCGCCATTTTCTTTCGGGTCCCAACCCCAGAACCGGCCCCACGATTGATCGGCCCAAATTCCGCCGAGCACAGTTCCGACAAAACTGA
>JAJPJU010000138.1 GCA_021324035.1 Spartobacteria bacterium
CTTGGCCCTTGGCCCTTAGCCCTTGGCAACGCTTCCCTTTGACCAGCGCTTTGGCTTTATCCTACTCTAGATGTTTAGGGACTTATTCTGGTGCCTGCTCGTCCGAAATCCACCAACACAGATGGACCGCAGCCAAACATCGTTTTGCTCGAAGAATACGATGCGTTGGCTGCGGCGATCAGTTCTGCACTAAAGAAATTCGCACCGCAACATGCCGGGTTCGTCGCTCGCTCGATTAAAGAACTCGAGAAACTCGGTTCCGAATTAGATCCCGAGCTTTTTATATTGGATGTCGATCCCCCTTGGGCCGGCATTACCGATGCCCTGCAAAGATTTCGTGACGCGCATCCAAAAGCGCGGGCACTGGTGATCGGAACGGCCATTCCGCCGGAAATCGCGACCAGACGCGGATTGCTCGGTGGATTGCAATTCGTGGAAAAACCATTCGAGCTGGCGGCGTTCGGTGCAGCTGTCCAGGCATTGCTCGGTCCGTGGCGCGAATTGGAAGCGCGCGGAGCGTTGCACGTCCTGAGCACGATCGACATGCTGCTGTTGCATCGCGCTGCCGGCGCCAACGTTATCTTGGAAGCCCAATCGCGCACCCGAACGGGCGAAATCCACATCGCGACGGGTCAATTGTCGCATGCTGAAACGGGGAAAATGAAAGGCGATGATGCGCTCGCCGAAATCCTGACCTGGCCCAAGGCGCACCTCAGCGAGAGAAAGTTGACCGGCTCGTCTCGTCGAACGCTCGGCGCGGGCTGGCCGGCAATCATTGTCGAGGCATTACAGGAGACCGGCCCGGAAATTCCAGAACCGCCGCGGCCTCAACCGCCCACAGTTCAGCCGAAAGTCGGAAAAAAAATCGTGCTGATCGACGATACGGAAATGCTGCGGGTTTTCGTGGAGGACGTTCTCGCGATCGCCCAGCCGGATTGGCAAATCACAACCGCAACAAACGGGAGCGAAGGCTTGCGCGAAGTCCAACAGGTTCACCCCGATTTGGTTCTACTTGATTATAGCATGCCCGATTTTAACGGCGACGAAGTTTGCCGCCAGCTTTTGGAAAATGCGAATACGGCACAGGTCCCGATCCTGATGATGTCCGGGCACGTCGCGCAGATGAAAGCCACCGCGGCAAAATTCGGCAATGTTGTAGCAACAATCGAAAAGCCGTTTTTGTCCGAAGCGTTGGTCGATCTTGTCCGACGAACTCTGGCGGGTGAGCGACTGCTAATCAAAAGAGAACCAACTGTCGAGCCGGCCGCCCCGGCGCCCCCAAGAGAACAAGTTGCGCCGCAACCGGTTGTTCCTCCTCCGGCACCGCCGCCCCCACCCAGACAAATCATTCCGCCCGAACCAAGGCGCCGGGTTAAGCACGAGCCAGTCGCTCCGCCTCCGCCGCCAGCGCCCACTAAATTAGAAGAGAAGATTGCGCCTCCCGAGCCGCCGCCGCGGCCGCTTTCCCCGGCTGAAGCTTACTTGGAACGGCAAACGCCAATGCCGGCTCGCGGGTCCGCGGTTCGAATCGCGCCTACTGACGGCAACGGCGCGATACTTGGCCTTTTCCTTGAAGTGGTTTCGATGCAGCTCACCTCGCAGCTGCAAATGGGCGCGATTCGCGCACGCCCGTCATCCTTGACCGGATCGCTTCGACTCGAATCTGCCGCAGCGAGAAACGCGATTCCTCCCGAAATCGGTTTTCAACTCGGGCCCGCACAATTCAGCGCCGAAGGCCGCGTCTCGGAACTCCGCATGATTCCGACCTGGAAGCCGCCACAGACCGCCCAAATGCGCAATGCATTTGAGATCGGCGGCGTCGCGCTCATTCCAAATGAAAATCGCGCCCGGGTCCAGCTGACTCCGGCCGGAACAACTCCGATGACGATGGAATTATTTGCTTACCTGGAGCTGAGCGCGGTTGAGCTCACCCCGGGCTTTCAAGTCGCGCAATTGATCCTGAATTGGCGAACCAACGCCGTGCGCGTCACCTTGAATCCGAAAGCACCGGAGCAGACCGCCGCGAAATTTGATATGCGCGTCGAAAAACTCGACAACGCCGGACGAATTGCCCAGGTACTCCTCCGACCGATCCGATAAGCGTTAATTCAGCCCGAGCGCTTTGAACGTTTCGTCGACGTGCTTGAGATGGGTATCGAGCGAACAAAGCCGATCAATCTCGGCGGCGGAAAGTTTGCCAATGATCTCCGGTTCTTTTTTTGCGTTGTCGGCGAAGCTCCCCTCGCCTTTCCACGTTTTCATCGCCGCACGTTGGACCGCTTCGTAAGCAGATTTGCGTTCCGCGCCGGCCCGAGTCAGCGCGAGCAAAATCGATTGGCTGTTATACAAACCTTTCGTTAACGCGAGATTCTGTTCCATTCGCTCTGGATAAACCTGGAGCCGCTCAACCAGATTGCGCAGCTCGTGCAGCATGAAGTCCATGAGAATGCACGAATCCGGGAAAATGATTCGTTCGGCACTCGAATGACTGATGTCGCGTTCGTGCCAGAGCGCGACATTTTCCAGCGCTACAACCGCGTTGCCGCGAATCACCCGCGCCAGCCCACTCAGTCGTTCGCTGGTGATTGGGTTGCGTTTGTGCGGCATGGCCGAACTGCCTTTTTGGCCTTCGCCAAAATATTCCTCCACTTCCAAGACCTCGGTTCGTTGCAAATGGCGAAACTCCGTCGCCCAGCGATCGATGCTTGAAGCGATCACTGCGAGAGTTGTCATGAATTCGGCGTGACGATCGCGCTGAACAATCTGGGTCGATAACGTCGCCGGTTTCAGGCCCAGCTTTTCGCATACGTCGCGTTCCACTTTGGGATCCACGTGAGCATGAGTGCCAACCGCGCCGCTGATTTTGCCGACGCGAACCCGTTCGCGAGTTTGAGACAATCGTTCTTCGGCGCGTCCAAACTCATCGAACATCAACGCCATCTTCAAGCCGAACGTGATTGGCTCGGCATGAACGCCGTGACTGCGGCCAATCATCGGACTCATTTTGTAACGCCGCGCCTGCCCGGCGATGGCGTTGCGAACTTGTTTCAAATCGTCAGCCAGAATATCGATCGATTCGTTCAGTTGAACCGAAAGTGTCGTGTCGAGAATGTCCGATGAGGTGAGACCTTGATGAATCCAGCGCGCCGCCGGACCGACCGAGGCCGCCACGTTTTCCAGAAAGGCGATGACGTCGTGGTTCGTCCGCTTTTCGATCTCGAGAATTTCGGGGATCGAAAACCGCGCTTTCTTGCGGATTTCAGCTGCGTCCTGTTTTGGGATCTGGCCGAGCGCGGCCATCGCTTCGCAAGCGAGGACTTCGATCTCCAACCAGATTTGGTATTTGCGCTCGTCCGACCAGATCTGGCGCATCTGGGGACGGGAATAACGATCAATCACCCGGCCAAGATAGATTGCCGCGGCGAACGTGAAAGTGTTTTGTCGGCAAAAAAAATCGCTCCGGCAGACAATCCGCCGGAGCGATTCGAGAAATTCGCTTGGTTTAGGTTAAACTAGCAAACCTTGGCGCGGAGAAACTTTCCGTCGCTTTGGAGTTTCACTTTTCCGCTGCCAAGCAGATCAGCGACGGTGGCGACGGTCTCCTTCGTGTTGCTGGTGCACGAACTGACAGCGAGAATTAAATCGCCGAGTGAAAGTTTTGGCCGGGGCTTGAGGATAAGGCTGTGTTTCTTCATAGCGTTATGTCTGTCAGACAGCAGCTTCAATGCCCCTGTTCAATCTTCGTTCGAACAAAATCCGCGGATCGCCGGCGGTTATTCCGCTTTCCGCTTGGAAAGCCACATCGATAAAACGTAAAGCGCAGCAAATGCCAGAACCACAAGAAGTAACCATTTCGTCTGGCTTCGAACAAAATGGAGCAATCCTTCGGGATCCTGCAGTAAATCGGGAGCAACTCGCTGCGCACGGACGCCCAAATAAGCGAGAATCGAACAGGAAATAAACGACCCCAGCACGGTCATGACGCTGAAAATCCTGAAATTCATCCGGACGATCCCGGCCGGAATCGAAATCAAATGGCGAACCCCGGGCAGAAGCCGGGCGAAGAAAATGCCACCGGCCTCATAGCGGGCCAGCCAATGCTCGGCCTCGTCCAATTTTTTCGGCGGAAATAGAATGAATTTGCCGAATTTAACGACTAACGGTCGACCCAACCAAAGTGACAGCCAATACATCACGGCCGCTCCAAGATATGCGCCTAACGTGCTCGCCAGGATCACTCCGGTCAGATTCAGGCGGCCCTCCGCGGCCAGGAACGCAGCCAGTGGCACGACCGCTTCAGCTGGCAGCGGAATCGGCGTGCTTCCCACCGCCATCAACGCAATGACGCCGAGATAACCGCCAGTGAGAACCCATTCCGACCAATGTTGAAGGAGTTGATGCATCCTCGAATTTTAGATTTTGGATTTTCGATTTCCGTTTACTCTGGCGAGCGCGCGACTAGTTCAATCTAAAATCCGCAATCCGCAATCTAAAATCGATATGTCGATTTACCGACGCGTTCTAGCTTATTACCGGCCGTTTATCGGGAAATCGTTCCTGGGTCTGGCGCTGTCGCTTGTCGGGATCGCGTTGAATCTGCTCAAACCATGGCCGTTCAAGATCATCGTCGATGATATAATTCCGAATAAACTTTTCGATCTTCCGGAGGTGTTGAAGTCTTTGGGTGGGGCGAATTCAACGATTTTAGCGCTCTGCCTCGCGCTCGTCGTCATCCAGCTGTTCTGGGGAATTACCAACTGGGTCACGAATTATATTTTCGTCAAAATCGGATTGGAGGCGCTGCTCAAAATCCGGACGGACATTTACACCCACCTGCAGCGACTATCGCTGAAATTCCATGACGCGCAGCGCTCAAGCGATTCCACTTTTCGAGTCGCCTACGATTCACAGGCGATCCAGACAATTTATAACAAAGGGTTCACCGGGGTTTTCGGATCTGTCATCACACTCGTCGGCACCTTCATCGTGATGGTGCGAATCGACTGGGAGCTCACCTTGCTCTCGTTAGGAATCGTTCCCCTGCTCATCGCCGTCATCTATTTTTTCGCCCATCGCATCCGGCGCGAGTCGACCCTGATTCAGGAACAGGAAAGTGCCGTGCTGGTGCAGGCACAGGAGGGACTGAGTTCGATTCGAATGGTGCACGCCTTTGGACGCGAAGACTGGGAAGTGCGGCAGTTTCAGCAACGAGCCGAGCAAAGTTTACAGGCCAATCTGCGACTGACTCTCACCAACATTAACAGCGCGCTTGTGATCAGCACGCTTATGGTCATCGGCACGGCTGCGATGTATTACGTCGGCACGATGCATGTTCTGGCTGGAAGCCTCACTCTCGGATCGCTTCTCGTGTTTAGCGCATATCTGCTGATGCTTTATCAACCGCTTGAATCGCTGACTTATACGACATGGGCGATGGAAGGCGCCACCGCCGGCGCAAAACGTTGTTTTGAAGTCCTCGATCGCCATGATGACGTGGCCGACGCGCCGGATGCAGTCGCGATTTCCGAAACGAAGGGAGCCATTCAGTTTCAACAAGTTTCTTTCGGCTACAAAGACGAACGCGAAATCTTGCACGATATCGATCTCAAGATCGAACCGAATCAAATCATGGCACTCGTCGGCGGCACCGGCGCCGGCAAGAGCACGCTGCTTAGTCTGGTTCCGCGTTTTTACGATCCTTCGGCAGGCTCGGTCAGTCTCGACGGCCGCGATTTGCGAAAAATCACCAAGAAGTCGTTGCGGGCACAAATCGGGATCGTTTTGCAGGACACGCTTCTTTTTTCCACTACGATTCGGGAGAACATCGCCTACGGACGGCCCGAAGCGACCGAGGAAGAAATCATCGATGCCGCGAAACGTGCCCAAGCCGATCAATTCATCCAGCAGATGCCGGAAGGTTACTCAAGCCAGGTTGGCGAACGCGGCGGCCATTTGAGCGTGGGGCAACGTCAGCGAATCGGGATCGCCCGCGCGTTTTTGAAAAATGCGCCGATCCTGCTTCTCGACGAGCCAACCTCGGCGCTCGATCCAACGACCGAATCTGCGATCATGGACACGATCAAGGAACTCATGCGCGGACGGACAACATTGATTGTGACTCATCGACTGGCGACGATTCACAATGTCGATCTTATCGTGGTGATCGAGAATGGAAGCGTGGTCGAAAAAGGTCGCGGGGAGGAACTGGTTAGGCGCGGGGGCGTTTACGCGAAACTTTACGGTTCCGGAAAATTTACAACAACGTGAGCAACGTTAAACGAGATCGCCACGTCGAGCACGACTGGTATCCGGAACCGATTCCGTCCAACGTCGACTTCGGCGAAGGGTTTTATTGCGAGAGCGCGCAGGTTTTCAAAAAAATGCTTTGCCAAAAGCCGCACGCCGTCGTTTTCGGCGATCACGTCTCTGTTTACGCCGGATGTTCGTTTGCCATCCAAAAAGACGGGCGCTGCACCGTTGGCGATTTTACTCTTCTCAATGGTGCGATCGTGATGGCTGAGGAACTGGTTGAGATCGGGTCGCATTGTCTTATTTCCTGGGGAGTTGGCATTGCCGATTCCGATTTTCATCCCCTGGAGCCAGCTCAACGATTGATCGATGCGCACGCGCTTGCGCCGTTTTTCAAAGATCGACCGCCTCGTCCGAAATTGAAAACTGCGCCCGTGAGAATCGGCGACAACGTTTGGATTGGCATGAACGCAGTGATTTTGAAGGGCGTAACGATTGGCGACAATTCGGTGGTCGCCGCAGGCGCGGTTGTGACCAAGAGCGTCCCCGCGAACACCATTGTGGCCGGGAATCCCGCGGTCGAAGTGAAGAAGTTCCAGTGACCGCTGCAAACGCCCAACGCCCAACGCTGAATGCCGAACGCCGAGCGCCGAATTGTGTTCGCTGCATTCGATATTGGATGTTGGACGTTGGGCGTTGGAGGTTTTCTTACGATTCATGAAACGCAAGCGCATCGTGGTCATGGGTTTCATGGGCGGAATGCCGATCGCCGGCGTGATTTGGCAACACGTTCACTACATCGTTGGCCTGCAACGTCTCGGACACGAAGTTTATTACATCGAGGATTCGGCGCGGATTCCCTACAATCCGGAAACGTTCGAAGTAAACGTCGAGTTCGATTACGCCGCCAAAATTCTCGGCCAGCTTGCTCGCGAGTTCGATTTCAAAAATCGATGGTCCTATTGCGCACGTTACGCCAAGGACAACCCGACCGCCGGTATGCCTCTGAATAGAATCCGCGAACTCTATCGCGATGCCGACGCGGTCTTAAACATTTGCGGTACCCAGGAATTCAACGACGACTTGTTGAAGTCGAATCGCATCCTCTACGTCGAGAGCGATCCCGGCGTCGAGCAAATCAAGATCGACAACGGGGTGGAATCGACAGCCGAATACCTCGGCCGGCATCACACCTTGTTTACGTTCGGTGAAAACATCGGCACAAAAGGCTTCCCAGTTCCGCTTCATGGATTCAAATGGCACCCAACCCGGCAACCGATCGTCACCGATCTATGGAAAACGAATCGCCCACCAGCGAAATCGGCTGTTTTCACGTCTATCGCAAATTGGTCGACCAGCGGATTGAAAGACATCACCTGGCGAAACAGGAAATATCTGTGGAGCAAGTCGCGCGAATTTCTGCGCTTCGTCGAAGCGCCAATGAAAGCGAAGGAAACATTCGAGCTGGCGACGAACATTTCCGATCCGCGGATTAGCAAAAAATTCGAACGCAACGGCTGGCGATTGGTCTCACCGTTGCAAATGAGCGTCGATTACTGGCTTTACCGCGATTACGTCCAACGGTCGAAGGGTGAATTCACGGTAGCCAAGGACCAGTACGTTCGGCTCAACACCGGTTGGTTCAGCGATCGCACTGCGTGTTACCTCGCTGCAGGTCGTCCGGTGATCACACAGGAAACCGGCTTCACGAAAAATTATGGAGGCGAGGCCGGCCTTCTCGCGTTCAAATCGCTCGATGACATTGGCGAGGCCGCCAAAATGATTCGCGCCGAATATAAAAAACACTCAGGCGCAGCCCGACGAATTGCGCGCGAAGTTTTTGAGGCTGAAACGGTTCTGAAATTGCTGCTTGAGCGCGCTGGAATTTGAGCGGTTGCTTTTCGACGACTTCGTCTCATCTTGAAAATTTCCGGCATGAAAAGCGTTTCCATATTTATTTGCGTGCTGACCGTCGCTGGATCGATTTCTTTCGGTCAGCAACCCGGTCAACAGCAGCTGCCTCCGCAACAACAGCGGCCGCAGCCAAATGGGCCAGTCGGAGAGCCTCCCGGTCAACCGCAACCTCCACCGCCCGCCGGACCGTTAGGGCCAAAGGCGTCAACGCCGCAGCAAAACGTCGTTGCAGTTCCGGTTCCGATCGCTCCCCCTCAGCCTAACGGGCCGGTTCAAAAGAGCTTGGTCCGCATCACCGCAACCGAAGTTGCGCCCGATTATCGAGCGCCCTGGAACGCCGGAATGCTTGGCCGCGGCATCGGCGCGGGTTTTGTGATCGAGGGGAACCGGATCATGACGAACGCGCATGTCGTGAGCAACAGCCGGTATCTCACAGTGGAGCGCGACGGTGATCCCAATAAATATCCGGCCAAAGTTTTGTTCGTCGGACACGATTGCGACCTCGCGCTGATCACGGTCGATCCGAACTTCTTCAAAAATATGACGCCGTTGAAATTCGGCGGGATCCCGGAACTTGAATCGACTGTCTCAGCCTACGGTTATCCGATCGGCGGCGAGCGCATGTCGGTCACCACCGGAATTGTCTCGCGAATCGATTTTCAGCTCTACACCCATTCGTCAATCGATCAGCACCTCGCGGTTCAGATCAGCGCTCAAATCAATCCGGGAAACAGCGGCGGACCTGTGATGCAGAACGCCAAAGTCGTTGGCGTCGCGTTTCAAGGCTACAATGGCGATGTCGCGCAGGGCGTCGCCTACATGATCCCGACCCCGGTGATCAATCGTTTTCTCAAGGACACCAGCGACGGCCGTTACGACGGCTATGTCGATCTCGGTCTGACCTTTGCTAAATTACAGAATCCCGCGCAGCGACGGTATCTCGGATTGAAAGATGACGGCCGGGGTGTGCTGGTGGAAACGGTGGTCGCCGCCGGGCCTTGCGCGAAACTCCTTCGCCCGGGCGACGTTTTGCTGTCGATCGATAATCATCCGATCGCCAGCGACGGCAACGTCGATCTCGAAGGCGAACACGTTGAAATGCCCGAAGTGGTCGAGCGAAAGTTCAAAGGCGACCAGGTGAAGTTCGATATTTGGCGCGACAAACAATCAATCAGCGGAAGCGTCCAGCTCGACACAGTCCCGCCGTATTTGATCCAAAGCCACAAGTACGATGTGCGGCCGCGTTATGTCGTTTACGGTGGTCTGCTGTTTCAACCGCTTTCACTCGACCTGCTCGAAGCGTATCAGCCGGGCGACCTGCGATTGCGTCATTACTTTGATTTCTACGTCATCGACCAGATTTATCTCGCGCATCCTGACGTGATCGTGCTGACGAACATTCTGCCCGATCCAATCAATACTTATCTCTCCGCCTATCGCGGTGGAATCGTCGACGAAGTAAACGGCAAGAAAATGCGCACCCTCGATGACCTGGCCCAGGCGCTGGCCCAACCGGGAGATCGGCTCGTGATTAATATGATCGGAGACGGTCCGCCCTTGGTGCTCGATCCTAAACAGGTCGAAGAAGCGCGGGATCGAATCAAAACGCGTTACAACGTGGTCCGAGAGGAAAATCTCCAGGAGCAACCGAGCGCGAAAACCACCGCGATGCAGTAATGATGCGAAAGTTAATCGTCAGCCTGACTTTGGTTTCGATCTTTGCGACCGGCACATTCGCGAAGAAGGAAGCGCCTTCGCCTGCGCCCGCAAACAAAGACGTTAAGCAAAAGCTGCTTTCGCTGGTCCGCGTGAACGTGACCGGCCAGTCCTATGATTATTTTCGGCCATGGCAAAAGAAACCGCCGATTTCGAAGCGCGCTCTTGGCGCGGTTCTCTCCAAAGGACGCGTGCTGGTGACAGCCGATCTTGTTTTAAATCAAAACTACGTTGAGTTGGAACGCGCCGAGTCTGGCGAGAAAAACGCCGCCAACGTCGCAGTGATCGACTACGAAGCGAACCTCGCCTTGCTCGAGCCGACGGACAAAAATTTCCTCCAGGGCATTTCGCCGCTCGAAATCTCCGGCGACACTGTTGTCGGAGACCGGATCGCGGCCTGGCAATTGGAACCGACGGGCGCGCTGGTGGCCACCGAAGGATTGGTCACCACGATTCAGATGACCAAATATCCGGCGGATGTCGGCCAGTTCCTCACCTATCGGATCAGTCTGCCGATGCAGTACCGCGAAAACAGCTACACCATTCCGTTGGTCAAAAACAACAAACTGGCCGGCTTGCTTTTGCGTTACGATCCGCGCTCGCAACTGATTGACGCCATCCCGGCGCCCATCATCACCCACTTCTTGAAGGAAGCTGAAGGCGAACATTATCGCGGATTTCCGTCGGTCGGATTTTCGTTTTTCCCAACCCGGGATCCGCAGTTGCGGAAATTTGCAGGGCAAACCGGCAAGCCGGACGGCGTTTATGTGACCAGCCTGGAGCCGAACATGCCCGCGACAAAGGCCGGAATGCAAGTTGGCGACATTATTACCGGGATTGGAAATCATGAGATCGATCAAAATGGCAACTACGTCGATCCTCTTTACGGCAAAATCGAGTTCACGAATTTGATCAGCGCGCATTCTTACGCCGGCGATGTGCTGCCATTTCAAATCCAACGTGAAGGCAAGCCGATGGAATTGAAAATTACGCTCGAGCATCGCGACGCCAAGGATTACGTCTGCCCTCCCTACTCTTTGGATGAAGCGCCCAAATATATTGTGCTGGGCGGTCTGATCTTTCAGGAACTTTCCCGCCAGTATCTCAAAGAATGGGGACCAAATTGGCAACGCGAAGCCCCTGCCCGCTTTGTTTATTTCGACCGGTTCCAATCCGAGCTTTTTCCAGGCGAACACCGGCGCATTGTTATTTTGAGCCAGGTGCTTCCGGCGAATAACACCATCGGTTACGACGAATTTTCTTACCTCACCGTGACCAAAGTGAATGGGCGCGAAATTAAATCATTGAACGATCTCGCCGATGCGGTGAAACAGCCGACGGAGGGTGGCTTCATCAAGATCGAGACCGAAGAAGACCCAAAACAGATCGAGCTCGACCCGAAAGATATTGCTGCCGACTCCCAGGA
>JAJPJU010000145.1 GCA_021324035.1 Spartobacteria bacterium
ATATCTGATCGCGACGCGAAACGAGGCGAAAATCGCTGCGAAAGCAACGGGCGATTTTGCCGGGGCGTCGGCAGAAGAACTCGTTGAGCATGCGATCACGGACGAACAACTTGGCCATTGGGAGGACGCAGCGAAGCGATTGATCGCGGCGAAATACAAGAACACTGCGCTTGGCGGAATTTTGTTTCACGCCGGCAAACTTTATTACGATCATTCGGATTTCGATGCGGCGGACCGTTTGTTCGAGAGCGCAATTGGCTTCGGAGAAAACACCGATGCGGCAAATTACTTCCGGGGAATGATCGCGGTGAGTCGCAGCGATTTTCCTGCGGCCGAGCGATTTTTTGAAGCGGCCATGAACATCGCGCCGTTCAACGCTGATTATTATTATTCGCTGGCCGAAACGCTTCGCAAAGACCATCGGCCGAAGGATGCGATCGCTCGTTACGAACAGGCGGCGCGCCGGGGCAAGGAATCGGAGCAAACGATTTGCCAGTTCAAAGCGCGAATGGCGGCGCTGGAGGCGGGCGACGTCGATCCGGTGCGAAATGAACTGGAGCAACAACAGAAACTGGGACCGTTGACGATCGATTGGCAAATGACGGCCGCCGCGCTGGCCATTCATCAGGGTGATACCAGTCAGGCGGTGAAAATCCTGGGGGACGCGCGGGAAGGGGATCGGCCTCAGCTGGATGCGCGGTTTGCAGCCTGCGCGGGGGACCACTTTTTCGCGGTCGCGGCCCAGAGCAACCAGGAGCTGGCCCAAGCCTGTCGGGGTAATCCTTAGGATTCAATAGGCTACAATCTCAATAATTTTGCCCCAAATAATCTTGACAAACGTCCGCCGGGCCGCTGCAATACGATCTCCTCTCAGAGTATTATTTTGGAGGTCAAAGGGATGAAAAAATTATCTATTGTCGCGCTGATCGCTTTGATTGGCGTCGCAGCATTGCGCGCCGACATCATCCCAAGTTTTGCGGGCACAAGTCCCGGCTCCGGCACCAACACCGTTTGGAATTACTCGATCAATATTACTTCCGACCAACAGGTGACCACGGGCGACTTCTTCACCATTTACGATTTCGGTCCGTTCATTCTCGGCTCGAACACCCAACCGTCGGGCTGGACCTTTTCGTCGTCCCTGTCGACACCTCCGCCCGCCGGCACCAATCCTCCGGACAATCCAACATTGGCGAATCTGACTTGGACTTACACCGGCTCAGCAACAATTCCTACCGGCACAAACCTCGGTGGGTTCTCGGTCACGCAGGCAACCTCGCTATTCCAGGAAGTGCCTCCGACAAAAAATGGCTACTTCGCCGCGCAGGGCACTCGAATCAGCAGCCAGGGCACGAAGATCAACAATGTCGGCCAGATCCCGGTTCCAGTTCCAATTCCCGAACCGACAACGTTGTCGCTTCTCGCGCTGGCGGGAGCAGGTTCGGCGCTACGTGCAATCCGGCGCCGCAAATAGCGCATTTTCAATTTCGAATTTCACAACGCGGGATGTATATCCCGCCGTTTTTGTCTGTGGGATCAGGCGGCGGTCGCAACCTGAACTTCGTCGTTCGGAGCATTCACCCGTGGCAGATAACTGACCAGACGAATCTCGCCGGTGTAATCTTCAACCAGCGCCGAACAGGTTTCGACCCAGTCCCCGCAATTGTAATATTCGATGTTGCGAATCGTCCGCATCGAAACGCTGTGAATATGGCCGCACAGCACCGAGTCCACTTCGAATTGCTGCGCGTAATGCACGACAGCTTCTTCAAAGCGGCCGATGAAATTCACTGCGTCTTTGACCCGTTTCTTCGCATAGGCGCTAAGTGACCAATAACCGAGACCAAAACGGCGGCGGACGAAATTGATCGCCGGATTCAGCGAGAGCAGGAACTGGTAACCAACGTCCCCGGCAAAGGCGAGCCACTTCACGTTTTGAACGACGGTATCCAGCTCATGGCCGTGAATCACCAGCATGCGTTTCCCGGTGGCGGTGAGATGGATTGCCGTGCGTTGGACGTCGATGTTTCCGTAGGATCCGCAAAAATCGACCACCATCTCGTCATGATTTCCGGGGATGTAGACGACGCGCGTTCCCTTGCGTGCCTTGCGCAGAATTTTTTGGATGACGTCGTTGTGCGTTTGCGGCCAGTACCGGCTGCGACGCATCGACCAGATGTCGATCAAATCCCCGACGATGTAGAGATTTTCGAAATCGTATTCCCGGAGAAAATCGAGGAGAACTCCGGCATTCGCGCCGCGCGTGCCCAGATGCATGTCTGAAATCCAGGCCGTGCGCACCTGCTTCACTCCATGTGCGTCATCGGCGACGAAGTCGCCCGTGGAGAGAGCCGGAGTTGAACTGAGATACTCGCTGATCAACGCCACTGATGGTTAAGGCAGGTGATCCATAGCTGCGGCCCGGGCGGATGTCTTGTTAAGATCAGGTAACGTTCTCGCGACAAGTTCGTGACAGGTCCCACAACGGCGGACCTTTGAAATCTGCGATCTTAAATCTACAATCCTACCAAGCCCCTGGTTGTTTGGCGTTGGTCTCGAACCTGTGAATGTTGGTCGCCGCGCTTTTAGTTGTCGATCTTGTCTTTCTTACGGCGAGAACTTCTGGCGTCGAGATCCTGATTGTGCGGACAGGTCTTCGATTATTTGCTGTGGCGGAAGCAGGCAGGAGCTTGATAAACTGGGTTCGCATTCCGGGCGCGACAAAGTTTTGATATGCCACCAGCAATATCGAAGAAACAACAAATGGCAGCTGGCGCAGCATTGGCAGCCAAACGCGGGAAACGCTCGGTATCGTCGCTTAAAGGCGCATCGAGAAGCATGTACGAGTCGATGAGCATGGCGGAACTGCATCGCATGGCCAAGACGGGGCGCAAAGGTAAGCCAACCCGAAAACGTAAGCGCTAATAGATTGCGGCGAAGTTAGAACGCCTTGCGCTGAGAGAAATTGTCCGGGTCGAAAGTGCCGGGGCGTCGACCTACAGTTGCGACACGATCAGCAGGAGCGCCAACCGGGCAGCACTACGACTCCAGCGTTGATGGGGCGATGCCGCCAAGAAACGCTCAATCTTGAACAAGTGAGGCCGAGCGATCGCTCAGACGCATCATAAGTATGGGTTGTGTCAAAAAGCCGTGAACATTTGCCGGTTTGCCTCGTCTCCAGCAGGGCGATGAGTGTTTTCGTGACAGCGGCTGCGATTATTGCCGCTCTGTGGTCGAGGCCCGCATTTCCTATTACTTCTGCGAACGTTGCGATGCCGCAAGAAACCCGGTTATCCGAGTCTGCCCGCACAGCTTCGGCACTTCCATTTACCGCTGCCGATCTCGCCGCTTACTTTGCCAAGGCCATCAAGCAGACGCCCCGGCGCACTGGCGATCGCAGTTTTCTTTTCGAACCAGCTCGGGATCGGCGGGGCAGCAAGATTGTGATCGTGTCTGACGGAGTGGACGTGCTTCTGCGGTTTTGGGTCCAAGACGAATACGAGATGAATACCGCGGCTCGGTTCTGCCGCGCTGCAATGTTTGAACCGGATGAAAGTGAGCTGCTTTGGGAACTTCTCTTCGCTGGGCCGGGAATGCATTGGGCAGGCGGAAATCGCTTTGATGTGCTATGCGACTTTCAAATTGAGCCGGAGCAAACGGTAGTGAGCTTTTTCTTTTCACCACCGCGCCGGATTGCTCGTATCCGAACGGAAAGATGAGCGTGATCCGCACAAACAGCCGAAACCAGACCGCAGTTCGGCTTTGCTCGTCAACGCATAATGCAGGATCGCTAAGATTTTGCGGCTGGATTGGGCGTGAAACCGCGCCGCGAGTTTCGCCTGCTTGAAGTCCGCACATGCCCCCACGCATCGCACGATAAGCCTTTGCACCGGTCAACAGATGCACAA
This sequence comes from Spartobacteria bacterium, assembly GCA_021324035.1. Lineage (GTDB taxonomy): Bacteria > Verrucomicrobiota > Verrucomicrobiia > Chthoniobacterales > UBA10450 > AV40. The sequence continues at coordinate 3,909 of JAJPJU010000145.1, forward strand.
ATTTTTTCGATCAGCATGACGAGTTCGTCGACACCAAAAGGCTTCCTCAGACAAGCGGTTGCCCCATGCCGTTGGACGAGCGGTGTCGCTTCTGTCTCATCAAGTTCCGTCAAGGCGATGACCGGTGGCGCTGCCTCGGAATAGTTCAACGCTTCAACAATCGCGAGACTGTGAAGACTCGGATCGATGTCCACTATCGCCAGACCGACATCGTTCAAGCCAAGGCCGAGGATCTCGAACGTCGTTCGAGTGCTACTAGCCTTTCTGAGGTTTCGCCCCGTTTTCTTGGCGGCTTCGGAGACAATGGCGTTCAGACCATTGTCGCTATTCGCTACGAGCAGGATACTCCGTTTCATCAAGACATTTTGACATCGAGCTACGGTTTCGCTGGTCTCTCATTGTCAATCGTATTGCAGAAATTGCTGTGGATAACTGGGATGGTCACCTGCTGCTCGACCCCAATCGAGATTGAGAAATATCACGCTCGCTTCAGGCAAGAAATGACAAGCCTTTAGCAAGCAACGAGAAGCGAATGTATGACCCGACCGCGAAGGTTAGGCCATGCAAGCACAAATCGAGCGTTCAGGAACCGGTCAACGAACGTTCCGAACTTCGCGTGCTCGAGCTGTTTTCCATCCAAGCCGAATCAAGCGCATTTTGGTACCAATCGACTTTTCCAGAGTGTCATTGAACGCCATTCCGAATGCACTTTCTCTGGCACGCCAGTTTCGCGCGGACGTGCACCTGCTGCACGTTGTCGATACGACCCAATATCTTTCACCAGCATTGCTTTCGCTGGCGATGACTGTGCGCGCAGATTGGAACGAAAGATTATTGAAGCGTTTGCGTGGCATTGCATTGAGGTACGGACCCCACGGTGAAATCCACGTGTTGCACCCGCGAGAAGGGGCAGTTTACCAGGAAATCTGCGCCGCGGCCCGGGAGACAAGGTCCGAACTGATCGTAATCGCGACACATGGCTACACGGGATATCAGCGAGCATTGCTTGGCAGCACGGCCGAGCGGACCGTTCAACATTCACCCTGTCCGGTACTCGTGGTGCGGCATCCTGCCAGAGTCTCTTCCGGCAGAAACGGTCGCAGCACGAGCAAACAATTTGTTCTCAACAAAATTCTGGTGCCAACCGACTTTTCCGACTGTGCGAAGACAGCCTTCAATTACGCAGTCGAACTCGCTAACGAGTTCGATGCGGAACTGTGCTTGATTCATGTGATCAACCCGAACGCCTATCCGTTCGGAGACGAATTCGCAGCGCTCCACGCCGCGCGCCTCATCCGAGAATCATCGCAGCTCGCCCGAAGAAGAATGCGGGAAATGCTGGCAAAAACCAAACTGCGTTATTCCACGCGAGTCGGCCACGGTTTGCCCGCGGCTGAAATTTGCGCGGCTGCGAACAGCAATGTTGATCTAATCGTCTCTTCAACGCACGGCCGGACCGGTATCGGTCATGTGCTAATTGGCAGCGTTGCCGAACATGTCGTGCGTCACGCACGCTGTCCGGTGCTTGTCATCCCCGCCCATCGAAGTTCAACCGATCAACTCAACCGGAATTAATTCTATGGCACACAAACAAATTCTTTTCCGATCGGAAGCCCGCGAGAAAATTCTTCGCGGCGCAACTGCCCTCGCTGATGCGATCCGCATAACCCTTGGACCAAAATCGAAGTCGGTCTTGATCGAGAAAAAATGGGGCAAACCGCTCGTCTGCAATGATGGCGTTACAATTGCCAAGGAATTCGACTTGGAAGATCCTGAGGAAAATCTGGGCGCGCAGATGATCCGCGAGGCCGCGGAAAAAACCGGTGAAGCCGTTGGCGATGGAACGAGCACATCCACTATTTTGGCCCATGCGATTTTTGCCGAAGGCGTGCGGAACGTCACGGCCGGCGCTAGCGCCGTGGATATCAAGCGCGGGCTGGATCGTGGTTTTGCCGTCGCAGTGGAAGCGATCAAGAAAATCTCCCGTCCAGTCGCCAGTCGAAAAGAGAAAGAGCAGGTAGCTGCAATTTCCGCACACAACG
>JAJPJU010000150.1 GCA_021324035.1 Spartobacteria bacterium
GAACTGGGAACTGCGAACGCTTGCGTTCTGGAAATTATATACGATACTGAGAGTAAGTTTCTCGACTGATTCACCAACGGTGGTGAGCGGGTTGGTCCCAATCGGACTTGCAGAGCTGGAAGCCCGAGATCGGATAGAAAGCCGCCCGTTAGCCATCGTCATTATGAAATCACACCTCGTTCAAGCCGCCGCCGAAGTTATTCCAAATCAGCAAATCCTGGTGAACATGGTCTCCCGCCGGGTCCGGCAACTCTGTCTGGGCCACCGGCCATTGGTGGAATTTGCTCCCGGACTCGGTCACGCCGATGTCGCCCTATCCGAAATCGCGGCCGGTAAATTAACTTTCGAATCAACCTACCAAAAGAACGGGAACGACAAAGACGGCGCAACGAGCGATGTGGTCGCGTTCCCCGGAGTCGTGGTCGAGAAGAAGACGAAGAAAAGAGCAGCGTAGAGAGGCAAAGCGGGAAGCGGTAAGGGCGCAAGACGGTAAGCGAGAAGGCGGACCACCGACCTACTGACCACCGACAACGACGCCTCCTACTTCTTAATTTTTAATTTTTACCTCGCCCCTCGGCGGTTGTCGTGTGGAAGGACGGGCGCGATCGCGAAGTAGATAATCGGAATAAAGACCACGGCCGCAGCGGCGATGATGGTCGCGATGTTGATCGACCAGGCGACATCCGGATTAGCCGGTTTGAGTGATAAAGCGAATGTGCCGGCGATTAGCAAAAGGCCGAGCGCTGCCGCCTCAGCGATGATGAATCCGACAAATTTGTTCCGACGGCGCAGCAGTAATCCCGATTTCGCTTTTTGATCTGACATTGGACCTTGGTGGTCGTTAACCAGCAAATTCGCGGCCGTTGCCGGGATGAAATTTCCGGCAAACGTGAGAGTCGTTAAAGGTCCTGCGGTGAAGATCGGGCGGCTGGATTGCTGCCCTTGCCACGAAACGCCGAAAAAGCGCGATGCGACCCTTGGCCGTTTCGCAAGAAGCGTTAGCGAAATAAAGCGCGCTGTTTTGAGAGAGGGTAAGTGTCGTATCCATAAGTACTCCGATCGGAAGAAAAGATGCCCGACGGCAGGTTGATCGGACGCAATCAATTTACATGATAAACAAGCGTTCCCTAATCTTAATTGGAAGTGACCAGTGGCCAGTGGCCAGACGTCGGAGGTCGGACGTCTGATGTCTGATGTGACTCCTCGCTCCCCGCTTAAGCCGGCGACTCGGTTTTGGTGAAAACCCGTTCTCGGCGTAGATTGGCAGGTGCCGACATACATTTACGAGACTACTGACCAGACCAAGCCGATCCGAAGCTTCGAAGTTAAACAAAGCGTTCACGACGCACCGCTCACGAGCGATCCGGACACCGGTGAGGCTGCGCGACGCATAATCTCGCTTGGCTACAACATTCTGATTCCAGGCAAATCGGTTGGACCTTCAGTCGGGTCCGTGGGGGAACACTAGAATCGGATGTCAGAGGTCAGAGGTCAGAGGTCGGATGTAGAGGTTCGCTTGCCTCTTTGCTCCCAGCTTCCGGGCTCCTTGCTCCCTGCGCTTTGCTCGTTCTTTTCTCGTCACACGTCACCCGTCACTCGTCACTAATATAGATGCAGAAGAAGAATTCACATACATCGACGCGAGCAAGGTTGTTGGTTTTAGTCGACGAATCGAATGTTGGCAGCTCGGTGCGAACGGCTGGGCGCGGATTGGATTGGTTGAAGTTGCGCGATTTTCTGGCCGGACCGGCCACGGGACGGGAACTGATCGAGATGGTGGTTTATGCGGGGCTTCCGCCGGCGATGTCGATCTGGCAGGAGGAACGCGATAAGAAAAACAAATTTGTGCAGTGGTTGCGGTCCAACGGGTTCATGGTCGTGACCAAGGACGGATCGCCGGCCGAAGAAGGACGCTACAAGGCGAACGTGGACGTGATGATGGCGATCGACGCGCTCGAGTTGTCGGTCGAAATGCAACCTGACGTGGTCATCCTGGTGACCGGCGATACGGATTTCGCGTATCTCGCCACGATGTTGCGCCGGCGCGGGATTCGGGTGGAAGTGGCGTCGGTTACCCAAAACCTCGGCAATCTGTTAAGGGCGGCCGCGAACGACGTGATCGATCTCGCGCCATTATTTCGGACGTTCGAATTGAAAGTTCCGGAGCAAACGCCGGCCCGGCCTTCACGGCAACAGCAGCCAGGCAAGCAGCGGCGCGGGAGATTTCGGCCAGCGTCGCGCCCGTCGCAGACGCCGGACGGCCGCTAACATCGGACAGCGCAGAGCGCACAGCGGAGATCGGAGATCTTCTAAACGCCTCAACTTTTTCCGAGTGCGGAAATGGCGATTGAGGTCAATCGCCGCTACCTGCCGGTCACCTCAAAACATACCGGCCGGACTTTCTGGTTCCGATTCGCCGGACCACGCCAGCTTTGATCAACGGTCGCAGGAGATCGAGCGCGCCTTGTTTCGAAATCCCGATGCCGTCCCAAATCTGGCGCGGGGTGAGCGCGCCGTGCTCGCGCAACAGATGCAGCAACTGCTCCTGTTTCGGACGCAACACCAGTTTCGCTTTGGTTCCGCGCGCGGTCAGTATTTGGATCCGGCTCCAAACCTGTTCCAGCGTCATCCGCAAACCTTCCGCGCTGTACTCGAGCCAGGTCGTCAACGCGCCTTTTTGCTCCTGCACCTTTTCCAGTGCCGCATAATAACGCGGCCGATCTTCCCAATAAAATTCGTCGATGGAAAAAATGTGATGATTGTCGAATCCGCGCCGGTAGAGCTCCCACAGGCTGAGCATTCGGCCGGTCCGGCCGTTGCCATCGGCGAAGGGATGGATCCGTTCGAATTGATAATGCACAATCGCCGAGCTTAGGACCGGCGAAATTTTCGGCGCGCCCTTGTTCCACCATTCCAGCAGGTCCGACATCATCGGGCGCACTTCTTCCACCCGCGGCGCGATGTACTCCCCCACTTTCACCCGAATGGTGCGATACTCGCCCGCTTTTCCCTGGTCCATCACCTCGCCGGCCAGGATCCGATGCAACTTCAACACTTCGGGGTGCCCGATCGCCGTCCGTTTCGCGTTCTTCTCTACGAACCGCAACCCGGCAAAATAATTGGCGATCTCGCGACGCGGGCGGCGCGCGGTCGGCGGAATTTCGCGACCTTCCTCGATCGCGCGCACCTGTTCGAGGGTCAACGGGTTGCCCTCGATTGCGGTGGAGGAATGGGCGTTCCGGATGCGGGTATCTTTTTGGAGGGCGGGGATCCACGGCACCTGGACCGCTGCGGCCAGGATCCGTTCCCGCAAAGCGGCGATCTGCTCAACCGTGGCCAGGAGGTCGGCGGTAATGGCATAGACCGGCTTGAAATTCACGATTATAAGTCAAGCATGAGTCAAGTTATGAGTCAAGCGAGGTTTAGGACGTGAGTCAAGTATAAGACAAGTGAGAGTTGAGGAGTTGAGCGATTCAGAAGTTGAGAAGTTGAGTGAGAATAAAATTGGGGTCGTACCTAAACATTCAACATTTGCGGCGTGACGCGCAGTTGAAAGCTTTGAAGGAATTCCTCCTCCGCTAAAGCTACGTGCGGACAAGTCAGAAGTTGAGTTACTGATTGGGGCCGCTGTCGGCTAAGCGGACGGGTTCGTTTGCAGGGCCTTTAGGGCAGCCGCCCTGCAGCGTGAGCCTTTCGAGATTGGGGTCGTACCTAAACATTACGCTCCCGCTAGTTCATCGATAATGAACCCGATTTTAGTTTGCCACAGCGCGGCATGATTCAAGATTTGCCAGGCGCGCAGTTGAAAAGTTAAGCGCTGAAAGCAGGAAGGTAGACGTCAGGAGTCAACCGGTCGGCGAAAACCCCTGACGCGACCGGTGACTCTGACTGTCTAAGAAATACTTGTTACCGACCGTGCTTAATGCCGATGCCAGTAAGCCCGGTGTCCATAGAATCGGTGGTACCCGAAGCGCGGGCCGTAATACCCGAAGGCCGGGAAGATTGAAAAATAGATCGGCGGTCGTGGCGCGTAGTAGATCGGACGCGGCGGAGGCAGAGGTCGTGGCGCGTAGTTATATTGGTCGCGTCCGTAATCCCGGATGACTTCGGTTCCGGCGTTCATTGTCACCGGAGCCAAAGCAAATCCGATCACAACGAACATCACTGCAAAAAGTTTTTTCAACATAACTAATATTCCTCCGTCGGATTCAACACGGGACGCAGGGCAAGGTTGCGCTGCGCGTTCTATTATCTATTACTGAGGACAGAGGACAGGGCTGGGCTGGTTTCCAGGTCGGAAATTATCACAAACTTTGTAGCAGTTGCGTGAGATCTGAGCGGAAATTGGTTTCCGAGCTGTTGTAGCCTTGGTGAGTTAGACGGACCCGGCCGGCGCGATCGATGACTATCAATGTGGGAAATCCGCTTAAGCCAAAGGAGTGTTGAGCTTTTCGGTCGGGATCGAACGCGATCGGCATCGAAATGTGGCGTCGCTGCGCGAAGGCGCGAATCCGCTCGGGGGTATCGCCGCTACTGTTTGTGCCGACCAGGACGAATTGCACGTCACGATTCGATTGCAGGTCTGCGCGTAAACGCTCCAGCTCTGGCAGCTCGGCTATGCAGGGAGAACACCAGGTGGCAAAAAAATCGATCACCAGAATTTTGCCCGGCGTCGCGGCGGTCGGGACCGCACCGTCGCTAACTGGCTGCAAGGTGAATGAAGGCGCGCCGGCATTTGGTTCGCGGGTGAATGCCCGATGCAACTGAACCGGAATGTAGGAAACGCAATACCAAACCGAGATCGCGACGAGCAAGACAAGGCACGCGATCATTGTTTTTCGGCCAACTCGTTTCTGAAATGCAAACAATGCAATAATGGCGACCCAAAACCCGAGGGTTGGCCAAAGGTAAGTTGCTTGCGGGACGACAAACAATCCGAACAAGGCGAGCGGCGGAAGCAGAAGCAGAACAGCAGCGATCCAATCCCGCAAAACTATCCCGCGCAGCAAAAAGGCTGCCGTTGCGAGCAGAACAGCCCCGCTCAGATAAAGCAAACGGATATCGTCGGAGATCAAAAGAGTGATTCCAAAGACTGCCAAACCGACGACGAGCCCGATTCCAAATGAAGCAAGACGTAATTTCCAATTCATACGAAGCGTGGTGAATCCCTTCCCCTTTCCGATTCGATGCAGCCAAATGCGGATTTGGATTCAATAAAGCGACGCCGGCAGCGCGGAAGGTTGTGCTGCGCCTTATCTGTTATTTGTTATCTGTTATCACAGGCAGCGAGCTAAGCTGGATCCGTGAACGCGCCCGTAAACAATCGTCGGAGGAAAATCGCGCTATGGATACTAATCCCGGCGACGGTCCTCTTTCTCGGCTCACTCGTTCCGGCGGGAACAATGATCATGTTTTCGCCAATGGCGTTTGATGCCGGGCCGAAGCCTGGGCTCTGGGCATTCGTCATCACACTCCTGGCATATCCGGTAGTCGTGCTGATCACGATTGCCGCCGCCTGGATCAGCTTTGCCAGGCACGCCTATCGCCTGGCGATGTGGTTGAATTTGCTGCCCATCATCCATCTCATTGTGCTCGCCATAGAAATGTCGATGACCAGCTGACATTACGAAGGACGGGCATCAGGCGATAGACGACAGAGGCCGAACTCGATGTCCGGAGACTGCGGCTACAGTTGCGGCTGACACGCCCCTCCAGCGCGTTATTATAATCGAATGATGAAGCCTCTTCGTTCTTTTGTTCTGGCCGCCGTATCTATCGCATTTCTCTTTTGTTTTGGCGCGACGTCGCTGACTCGCGCGCAGACGGGGAAGCAGCCGCCGGGTGAATTGAAGGTTAAGCCGGGCAAAGAGACGCAAAGTGCAACTGAAAGTGAAGCGCCAGGCAAGCAGACGAAGGACGGCGATAAGGAGAGAGGCAAAGACGAAGAAAAAGAGCCGCCACCAAGTGTGACCGAGCACACAATCACTGCCGGCGGCAAGACGATCCATTATCGCGCGACTGCCGGTTACATGGTGATGCGGGATTGGAGCGAAAAGAAAAAGAAGGAAGGCGAGGACGAAGAGAAAGGGCCATCCGCACCGGGAACAAAGGAAGGCGACAAATCCAAAGATAAAGATAAGGACAAAGACAAAGATGAGCCGAAGCAGAAGGCGAAGGTTTTTTATGTCGCCTACACCCGGACCGATGTCGGAAACGATCCAGCGAAGCGACCGATCACGTTTTCGTTCAATGGCGGACCGGGCTCGGCGAGTGTTTGGTTGCACATGGGGGCGCTCGGGCCGCGTCGCACCGAATTAACCGAACGCGGCGAAGCGCCGCTCGCGCCGTATCATTTGGTGGATAACGAAGCGACCTGGCTCGATTCCACCGATCTGGTATTCATCGATCCGGTCTCGACCGGTTACAGCCGGAGCGCGGCGGGCGAAGATCCGAAACAGTTTCACGGATTCAAAGAAGACCTCGCCAGCGTCGGCGATTTCATCCGGCTGTACACGTCGCGCAACACGCGCTGGTCGTCGCCGAAGTTCATTATCGGCGAGAGTTATGGCACCACGCGCGCGGCGGGGTTGAGCGATTATTTGCAGGAACGTTACGGATTTTACGTCAACGGAATCATTCTGGTATCGAGTATTCTCGATTTTTCGACCGCGCGCTTCGCTCCGGGCAACGACCGGCCGTATCCGCTGTTCCTGCCGACGTACACGGCGGCGGCGTGGTATCACAAAAAACTGCCGCAGGATTTGCAAAGCAAACCGCTGGCCGACGTTTTGAAGGAAAGCGAAAATTTCGCATCGAATCAATATTTGCTGGCGCTGATGCGTGGCGATCAGCTGGATGATAATCAACGCAAAGAATTGGCGAACAATCTCGCGCGGTTCACTGGTTTGCCGGCCGACATGATCGCTCAGTCAAACTTCCGGATTCCGGCGAGGCGATTCTTTTTCGATCTGCTCAAGGACAAGAACCGTTCGATCGGCCGCTACGACGCGCGGTTCACTGGCATTCGATACGAACCGGGCACGGAGGAATACGATTTCGATCCGAGCTACGAAGCAGTGCTTGGTCCCTATTGCGCGACGTTGAACGATTACATCCGGCGCGAATTAAAATTCGAGAGCGATTTGCCGTATGAAATGATTGCCGACGTACGGCCATGGAACTACGCGAACGTGGCGCAGAACCAGTATCTCGACGTGGCCGAAGACCTGAAAAAGGCGATGAGTCGCAATCCGTATCTGAAGCTGTGGGTTTGCTGTGGCTACTACGATCTCGCGACGCCGTATTTCGCCGCCGAAAACGTCCTGCACGGGATGCAATTGGATCCAAGCATTCGCGACAATCTAAAGATCACGTTCTACGAGGCCGGTCATATGGTCTACATCAATCACCCGTCATTGCTGCAATTTCGTAAAGATGCGGACGCGTTTATGCAGGATGCATTGAAGCCGCGAGTTGTGTCGGCGGCTGCGCCGTGACACGAAAGTACGAAGTAAAAGATTATAAATTAAGAAGTGAAGCAATCCGTTGTCACTCGCGATCCGGAACTCGTGCTTGAATTGCAGTATTTCTAATTTTTTCTTCTTAACTCTTCCTTATGACGAAGCTTGCAGAGGCAATCGTTGGCGTCTGGAAACTGAATTCGCGCGAAGATGTGGACGCCAACGGCAAAGTTCACATCGATCCGTTTCTTGGGCGCGATCCGATCGGGATCCTCTGTTTCGGCGAAATGCATTTCTCGGCGCAGTTCATGAAGCGGGACCGAACCCAACCAGAAAAGGTGCTTCAGCGAGCTCAAGCGAAGAACAACAGCGCCGGTATTAACGGTTACGATGCTTACTTCGGCACCTATAGTGTAGACGAAAACGCGGGCACGCTTACGACGCGCATCGAGGGGTCAATATCTCCGGCCAATATTGGCAATGTTTATGTCAGAGACGTGCGCGTGACAGGCGATGAACTGATTGTTCAGCTTGAGACCACCACACTCGATGGCACACCGATTAGGCGTACCAATACCTTTTCGAGGAAAACACTGAAAAACTGAGATACCAAAAGTCTGAAATTATTTCCGCGTCTTAGTTTTTTCGAACGCCGGCCGCAATAAACGCGGCGCGTTTTCTACGCCCCAGCAATGCTAAGATTGCGGCGCCGGTAAATAAACTGACCCAGGTAGCCGGCTCGGGCACCGCATCGGTTGCGACGTCGTGAAAGGTCGCGTCGATGGGCGTTTCATCCCGCAGATCGCCTCCGATGTTGGTAAATGTGAAGCCATCCGAGGGTTGAAGCATGTCTTGAGCGGCCCCACCTGGAAGCGTGAATTCGCTCGAGACTATCCAAGTGTTGGAGATGCCTATGTCCGGAGGATAGATATTAAAATCGTTCACCAAACTCGGATTGCCCGGTTCTTGCCAATCAAGCTCAAAACCAAGGTGAGTGGTTGTTGGAAATGTTACAAGCCAACTGTCCGCGCTGAACGGGTCGACAACAATTCCCGCGCTCGATCCATCGTAGGTCACCGTCAAACTCGAAGAGGAGTTTTCAGTCATCACCAGTTGATGATCTTGTCCAAAGAGCGGACGGGCCATCAATAAAAGGAAGACCATGCCCCCAAGAAATTTGATCAAGATAGTGTGGAAACTTTTGGTTGCTGTCTGTTCGGATCTCACTTTTGCCGGCCGCGAGAACGATCTTATAAAATATGCGGCAAATTGTCGAACATTTGCCGCATAAATTGTGAGTAGTATGTCGGCCGGCGAGGTCTCAGATGTCTGGCGTCAGATATCGCACATCCCGCCGCAAAGTTGGCGCCCAGCCAACTCTAGTCCGTAACGCGCAAAACGAAGTAGTGAAGGATAATCAGTAAACTCATTACATTGAGGAACTAGGAGCTGGGAGCAAGATCGGAAAGCGAGCTGCGATCTCCCATCTTCCGACTTCTAACTTCGAACGGCTCTTATTTAAGAGTTCCAGCGAACGCCTCGGCCAAAAGGAACACTGGCCAGGAGACGACGACTAAGACGACTGCAAAAGCAACTAACTCAGGCAAGAAATCCGGTTTGGCGCGGTAAGCGTAGCGATCAGTAATAAAACGACGGATGCGAATCCGCACCGGTGTTGTTTCTTTCATCATTCACGAGAGACGAACCCGGATTCGATTGCAAGTGGTTCTACGCCAAAGTCACATGATTGTTACCGCTGTCCGGTAAGGCGGGAGATCACGTGCGCCATATTGACGCACGAAGTGACCCTCAACGCGGATCGCCGACCGCTCAATCTATGCTGCTCGGAGACTGTCGACGACCTGACGGAGTTCATGCACATCAAACGGCTTCGTAAGCATCGTGTCGACTTTGAACGCGGCGTAAGCTCGGCGGTTTTCGTCGTTCAGATGTGCGGACAGGACAATGATCCTGCCACCAAAATTTTCAGCTCGCAGACGTTCGACCAGCTGAAGGCCCGACATTTTCGGCATCTTATGATCGATAATAAGCACATCAAAAGATTTGGAATCATTGCTTACTTTGGCGAGGGCTTCGTCGGCGCTAAACGCGAGAGTAAGTCTTCGATCGGAACTGCTGAGTGCAAACGCCAATGCGTGAGCCACTCGAAATTCGTCGTCAACGCTCAGAATATTCAATGGTCTTCCCACAAACAGCCGAAATAGGCAGCAAGCGGCGTACCGACGGAAAGGCGGGAAGATCGGATGAAAGTGTGAAGATCAGAGCTAGGAATATCCGACTACTTCCGTGCTTCTGGATCTTTACTTGTTAATTCCTATTTGGCGGCCGCCGCTTCGCCCATTCCCATGACGGCGCCGCCGACCTTGTCGCAACGATCCTTGTTCTCCTTAACGAATTCGGCGTTGGCTTTGGCAGTTTCGTTGTCGGAGTTCGCCAGGTCGCCCTTTTCATCCATCATGCAAGCCATGATGGCGAGGGTGCCCTTCATCAATTCGTCGGCTGTGATCCCCGCCTCTTTCAAGTGAGCTGAAGCTTTGGGACATTTTGAATCGACGGCGGCAGCCCAGAGGTCGGGCTCGGTTTCTTTGACGCCCGCCATTTCGGTCCGGGCGGCTTCATCCCCATGCACGGCCTTGGCGGCGTTGTCCATTTTATCCAGAAGCTCAGTGGTGAGTTCAATCGCACCGGCGGATTTGATCTGATCGTCCGGTATTTTAGCACGGGCGGTGGGAACGGCAGTCAAGAAAGCAGCGAACGAGATGGCGGTGACGAGGGCGAGGAAGGATTTCATGAAGAAATTAAAAATTAAGAAGTAAGAATTAGGAAGACCAAAGAAGTAAGACTTTAGGAGTACGGCAAGTCTGGCAAGTAAGACGAGGAGATCATTCGACCACAGCTGATGCGACTTCTTCGAACTACGCTTTGCTTCAGACCACGAACGGAATAATCCGGTTCACCCGTTGCTGGTAAGCGGCGTATTCCACCGGAAATTGTTTGAGCATTACTTTTTCTTCCTCGCGGAGTTTTATCCAGAAACTCACGAACACGACCACGATTCCGAAAATTCCGCCGAGATATCCGGAGAACAGCGCAGTCCCCGCAAACATGGCGATCAAGCCGGTGTAAATCGGATGACGAACCAACGCATACGGTCCACGTATTATCAGTTCATGGCCTTCCTTTAAGGTAACGATTCCACTCCAGTTGCGCCCGATGGTCAGGCGTGCCCAGCAACAAAAGGCCAACCCTGCAATGCACAAAATCGCGCACAGCCACCCAATTAAGAACGCGTGCGGGATCACCTGGACATTGAGCGGATAGATCATTCGCCGAGCGCGGGTGAGAAGAAGCCACGCCAGGATCATCGGGAGCATGTAACGCAACCGGCTGACAGCATTTTCCCGATAAATTGTCTGCTTGGTCGAGATCGCAGTCAGCAGCCAGACGATGGCGAAGATCAGCCAGCTGGCTCGAATGAGGTTGATCGGAACAAAAACTGGAGTGACGACTGACAAGGAAGTTTGAAGTCTGAACCTGGCAATTCGCCTCGCCGTCAGGCCTCCGCGATCGTCACCGAAACGAGCTCGTCGCCCTGCCGGATTGCGTTTACCACTTCCTGCCCGGAACGAACCTGGCCGAAGACGGTGTGTTTGCCGTTGAGCCAATCGGTCGCGATGTGAGTAATAAAAAATTGGCTGCCGTTCGTGTTCGGGCCGGCGTTGGCCATCGACAAGCTACCGACCTGATGTTTGTGCGGGTTGTTTTTTGTCTCGTCTTCAAATCGATAACCCGGTCCGCCCCGGCCGGTGCCGGTCGGGTCGCCGCCCTGGACCATGAAATCTGCGATAACGCGATGAAACACGGTGCCGTCGTAAAATTTGTCGTTCGCGAGAAAGACGAAATTATTTACCGTTTTCGGCGCGTCCTTGGCGAAAAGGTCGCACACGATATCGCCGCGAGACGTCTTTAACGTGGCGGAGTACTGTTTGTTGGGATCGATCGTCATCTGCGGCGGAGAAGAATATTCTTTCATAAGTTGAGAGATTTAGATGTTTAGAAGTTGAGGCGACCGGGCGATTGGGGACAATCGCCCCTACCTACTTGTCACTCGTCACACGTCACTTGTCACTACTTAGACGCTGCAGTCTTTGGCGCCTGTTCTTTGATCCAGTTCTCGACGCGCTGTTGCAACAGCTCCAGCGGCATCGCGCCGCCGTTCAGGATTTCGTCGTGGAACTTTTTGAGATCGAATTTGTCGCCGAGCCGGGTTTTGGCCTCGTCGCGCAATTTCAGAATCGTTAGTTGCCCCATCTTGTAAGCGAGCGCTTGGCCGGGCCAGGCAATGTAACGATCGGCCTCGGTTTGGACCATAGCGTCGTTCAAATCATTGGAGTGCATATAATTGACAACTTGTTCGCGGCTCCAGCTTTTGTCGTGAATTCCGGTATCGACCACGAGCCTGACCGCGCGAAGCATTTCCGAGCTAAGGCGGCCGTAGTCGGACACAGGATCTTTATAGAAACCGATCTCTTTGCCTAACTCCTCCGAATACAACGCCCAGCCTTCGGCATACGCGGGATAAAAGCCGTGAAGCCGAAATTTCGGCAAACCTTCCAGCGTCTGCGCGATGCTGATTTGCAGGTGATGCCCGGGAACGCCTTCGTGATAGGCGACCGCTTCATCGTCAACCAAGCTGCGCTTGGTCGGATTCGAAACTGCAACCACCACCCTGCCCGCGCGTTTTCCATCCGGCGTACCCTGCACGTAATGAGTCGCGGCAGCTTTGGCGAAATCGGGAATAGGTTCCACTGTCACCGGCGATTTCGGGAGCAATCCGAAAAGTTCGGGCAACTTCGGCTCCATCTGGCCGATGTATTTTCTGTAATCATCCAGAATCTGCTCCTCGCTGGTCGGGGTCCACTTCGGATCTTTGTTGATCGCCTCCCGAAAACTGGCGAGATCCTTGTATCCGTTATTCTGAGCGAGCTTGGTCATTTCGTCGGTAACGCGCGCGACTTCTTTCAGCCCGATCTCGTGCACGTCGGCCGGCGTGACATTCAACGTTGTCATTGTCTTGATCGCTTCGGCGTAACGCCGTTTACCGTCGGCCAGGCTTTCGACTGAAAGATTGGTCCGCCCTTTCGGAGCGTATTCGGTCCGGATGAATTCGGCGAACTTCTTGTAAGCCGGAAACACGTCGTCGTTGATCGCCTTACTGATCTCGTCGGTCAGGCGGTTCTTGTCCGCGTCCGAAAATTCTTTCGGGAATCTCTTGGTCGGTTGAACGAACGGATTCGCGGAGACAATGCCGTCGCATTGAACGGGGAGCTTCTCGAGCAAGAATTTTGGAGGCATCAGCCCGTCCTTTTCGCCCTGCTTCATCACTTCGGCGGTTTGTTGCAGGACGCGCGGGATCTGGTGCAACCGTGAGATGTAATCCTGGTAATGCGGCACCGAATCGAAGGGCATCGCATTTGGCAAATCAGCGAGTTGGGTATGGACACCATTCTGTTGATTCACCGGCATCTCGAAATTCTTCAGTGCGTAGTTCACGTCCAAACGATCCAGGAAATTCTCAAGGATTCGGTGACTTAACAGATCAGTATCGCTCATCCCGTCAGTCGGGATCGCCTTCAATCGCTCGAGAAACTCATCGTTTTCCGCGTGCTGGCGGGAGAGATCAGCGAGCGCGACCTGTCCCAGCTGTGAGTTGTAGCGGTAATCGCCGAATGCAGTAGCCCGTTCCGGAAAATTCCGCAGGAAATTTTGATAATAATCTTCAAAGACTGCGTTCTGTTTCGAGACCCGATCGGCGACCGACGCGTTTTGTCCGAAAGCCGAACTCGCGAACACCAATCCAAGAATTAACCCAGGAACAATAGCAACCCGTTTCATAGTGACGAAAATACTAGCAGACATTGTGACGAGTGACATGTGACGAGTGACGGGAACCAGAGGGAGGAGATTGAAGATGGGAGATAGGATTTCGAAAAGACAAACTTCGATCTCCTAACTTCGAACTACGCCCAAACCAGCCGCACCACGCTCGCCTGCGGCTTCTGTTGTTTGGATGTTCCAGTCAGTTCAGGACAACGACGTGATCAATCATCCGTTGGTCCCCGACGTTCGTGTAGAAAACACGGACCCGGGTTCCCGGCCGAACCTCCGTTATCACCGGATCGCCCTTCTTATCCACAATGTGACCGCGGCCCTCGAGAGTATACCTCGCAGGCTTGGCCGCATTGTCTTGACGGATGACAAGCGTTTTGGCCGGTTGATAACTGGCCGCCGCGCCGTCTTCAGTCGCGGTGATGACGCTTCCCGTCACCGTGACTGTAGTTTCAGTCCTGGTTGTTCCGTTGTGCGCGGAACGAGTTTGTCCGAAAGCCAGCGGCGCGACTGCGCAGCAGGCCAGCGTGACAATTGTTCTTATCATATGACACCTCCATGGTTGATGGTTGAGTTATTCACTAACGCACCTGTTCAATGCTTAACGCGTGCCCCGGCTCGGAGCGTAGCTTTAACCGACGATCTTCTAAGCACTTACATAGAGTCGCGTGTTGTTTCGAATTTGTTGGTTGTCCCGGACGTGGGACAAACCCATTTCGCTTCCGGAACGACTTCTGACATCTGACTTCTAACCCCCCAGCTCTGGCCTTCGTCGGGCAATGTCTCACATGACGCCTAACAAATTCCCTAGCTCCCGGCGGGGTTGTCTAGTTACAATCCGGCATGAGACAAAGGCGGCTGTTCCCCGCCCTCTTGATTCTGCTGGCAACTTTTTCAACGCCGGCGCGTGGCCAGGAACCAACGCCTTCACCGAGCGCATCTGTTTTCACAGCGGAAGGTGATTAGGAAGATGACCTTTGATAAATCCGGCAATGCGAGCATCGCGCAGAACACGATCAATTACGAAACGGAACAAAGTGAGGAGTGACCTAAAGAAAGGCTGAAGGTTGAGGGATGAAGGCCAAAAGCAAGAGAAGACAAAGAAAAAACGAGACGCATGGCCAAAGAAATCCAAATTGAAATCAAATGGCTGCCCGCGCCGGAGCGGCACGATTATCCGGCGGCGAAGTCGTACTTAAAACTTCTTTATGACGAACGGGCCGCGACCACGCACGTCGACAAATTGCAACGCGCACGGATGTCGAAATTCAAGGCGAAAGATATTTTCCGCGCGTCGCGGCTGTCATTGCTCGGGATCAGCAATTTTCACGTGAAAAAAGACCGGAGAAAAATTAAATCCGGACAATTCCTGTC
>JAJPJU010000127.1 GCA_021324035.1 Spartobacteria bacterium
GGCGGAAATTAATGGAAGACATTTCCGGCATGTATTTGGCCGGACACGTGACTTCGCCAATTTTGCAGCCGAGCCAGACGATCTGGGCCAGCATTTGATTGTCGAAAACAAAATCGTTGGAATTCTTTTCGATCGGAACCCGCTCCAGCAGCGAGCGTGCGAACGCGCGATAACCTGTGTGATACTCCGACAACTTGGCGCCGATCATGAAATTCTCCGCCGCGGTGAGAAAACGGTTCGAAATATATTTCCACCATGGCATTCCGCCATCGAGCGCGCCACCTCCGAGAATACGCGAGCCGAGCACACAAGGATAAAGACCGCTCGCCACCAGGGAAGCCATCGCCGGCAGAAGTTGGGGCGTGTACTGATAATCCGGATGAATCATCACCACGATGTCGGCTCCAGCTGCAAGCGCGAGCCGGTAACATGTTTTCTGATTGCCGCCGTAGCCGCGATTTTCAGGATGAACTTCCACCTGCACCTGCGGGAGAGTCCGGGCGATGGCGGCAGTTTCATCGTGACTGGCATCGTCCACCACGATCACAAGATCGACAATTCCCTGCTGCATGACTTCGTCGTAGGTTTTCTGCAAAGTGCGAGCGGCGTTGTAAGCCGGCATTACGACGACAATTTTCTGGCCGTTTAGCATTTACCAAGAGTTCGCCTGAACGACGCGCACCATCCGCATTCGGCTCGGCTTCATCAAGTCCAATCGCGGCAAAAAAAATCCGCCGCCCCGGTGGCCCGAAGCGGCGGACAGATTTTATCTATGCTTGGCTACTTGTCGCCGAGGAGTCGCATATTCGCGGATGTTGCAGGTAATACCGCCATCGGTCACCATTTTCTCATGCTTATTTTTCACGACCCGCACTGCATCGAGTATTGCGCACCCGGTCATCCGGAGCGGCCAGCGCGAATCGTTCGTACTGTTCCTGTTTTGAAAGAGCGCCATCCAAAATGGGATTGGCGCAAACCGGCGCCGGCGACCCAAGAACAGTTGTTGCGCGCGCATTCGCCACAGCACATCGAGCTCATCAAAAATCCGCGCGGAGATTTCGATCTCGATACGCCCGCCTATCCTAAAATTTATGATTACGCCATCCGATCCGCGGGTGCGGGCACAGAGGTCTCGCGCGCTGCCCTCGCGGGCCAGCGGGCGTTTGCATTGATGCGGCCGCCTGGACATCACTCAACCCGCGATCAAGCGATGGGTTTTTGCTACTTCAGCAACATCGCGATCGCAGCACTCGACGCACTGGAGAACGGCGCTAAACGGGTCGCGATCTGGGATTTTGATGCCCATCACGGCAACGGAACCGAAAATATTGTCGCGGGTAACGAGCGAATCCGCTTCGCTTCGATCCACCAATTTCCCGCATATCCCGGAACGGGCGCAAAATCCTTCGCGAACATCGACAATTATCCGGTGGCGCTGCAGACGCCGCGACAAGAGCACGTCGACATTTGCAAAAGCGCCCTCGACAAACTTGTCGAATTCAAACCCGATCTCATTCTGGTGTCGGCGGGATTCGATGCCTACGCGCGGGATCCGCTGGTTCAAATGACGCTGGAACAAGAAGATTTCGCTGGGTTCGGTGAATGGTTGCGCAAAATCGACGTTCCCGTCGGCGCAATTCTCGAAGGCGGCTACAGCGACGATCTCCCGGAATTAATCGATACGTTTTTGAGCGCGTGGACGGGCTGATTCGAGATCCGCGATTAACTGGATCGCAGCAGCCTCGATATCGCGATAGCCGTATTGTCTAGCGCGAGCTTCAACCGCCAGCAAACCGCAACGATGCAGGCCGCTAAAATCTCCAAAGGGAAATTTGTAGTGTGCTTTACTCCGCGGCGAATACCGATTGTCGATGCCGAGGTGCCACTTGCCGTATTCTTCGATCCCATGATTTCGAATGAATTCGTTTTCTTTGGATCGAGAAGGCCTGTCTTGTTGCCACGCGCCTTTTCGATCGGCCACTACGCGGCCTTCGCTGACAAGGCTAAGACCGTTTAACAACGCCGCCGTGTTTAGGGTTATTGATGGTTTTTGCTGCGCGTAAATCTGCGCTGTTATTGCAAATACAACGATCGCAACAATCGCTACGGCTTTCGTTTTGTTTGGGGGAATCATTTATCTCGGGCTGGCGGGATTTGAACCCACGACCTCTTGAACCCCATTCAAGCGTTCTACCAAGCTGAACTACAGCCCGTTTTCGGACTGAACTAATCGCGTCACGGCTGCCCATTGCCAAGTAAAGTTTGAAGGTCCGTTTGCTTTTCATCCTTCATCCCCCATCCTTCATCCTTTCCCTATGCTCAGCGCTGGAATTGTTGGACTGCCCAACGTCGGAAAATCGACGTTGTTCAATGCCGTCACCCGGACGCACAACGCGCCCGCGGAGAATTATCCTTTTTGTACGATCGATCCGAACGTCGGGGTCGTAACCGTTCCGGATTCCCGCCTCAACAAACTCACTGAGATTTCAAAGTCGAAGAAAACCACGCCGACCGCCATCCAGTTCGTGGACATTGCCGGGTTGGTGAAAGGCGCGAGCGCCGGCGAAGGATTGGGCAATCAGTTCCTCAGTCACATTCGCGAAGTGGACGCCATCGTTCAGGTTGTCCGTTGTTTTACCGATCCCGATGTTCACCATGTCAGTGCGTCGATCGACCCGATCCGCGACATCGAAGTGATTAATACTGAGCTCGTGCTTGCCGATCTCGCTGCGCTCCAAAAGCGGCACGATCGATTGCAAAAGGAAGTTCGCGCCGGCGAGAAAACCGCCAAAATCGAGAGCGCAATCATCGAGAAACTGCTGCCACATCTGGATTCAGGAAAACCGGCCATCACTGGGCCCCTGGATCCGGAAGAGAAAATAATTGCGCGAAATTTTTTCCTTCTAACTTCAAAGCCGACACTGTTCGCGTGCAACGTCGCCGAAACCGACCTCGCAGCGGTTGCGAACGGCGACAAAGACAACGCGGCGGCGAAATATGTCGGCCTGGTCCAGGATTACGCGAAACACCATTTCGGCACCGAAGCGTTTGTGATCAGCGCCCAGATTGAAAGCGAGCTGGTCGATCTCAGCGAAGATGAGGCTTTGGAATACTTGCGTGGACTTGGGGTAGAAGATAGCGGCGTGCACGGATTGATCCGCGCGGCTTACCATTTGCTCGGCTTGCGCACCTATTTCACCACCGGCGAAAAGGAGACGCGCGCCTGGACCATTCACGCCGGCGACAAGGCGCCGCAGGCCGCGGGCGCAATCCATTCCGACTTCGAGCGCGGCTTCATCGCGGCCGAAACGATTGCTTACGATGACTTAATCGCCGCCGGAGCTTTCGGGAAAGCGCGCGAAACCGGAAAACTTCGACTCGAAGGAAAAGAATACGAAGTAAAAGACGGCGACGTGATCACATTCCGTTTCAACGTGTAGGCTGTAGTGGCGGCCGTGCCGGCCGCAATTTCACGGTTTGCAGGCGACACGCCTGCCACCACAGCAATCCAAATTACGCCGGGATATACAGAATCCGGCCGCACTGCTCACAATTGACGATCTCTTTCCCCGCTTCGGCGTCTTTCACCGTCGCAATCGTTAATTTCATGTGACATCCGGTGCAAATGCCGTGTTCGATTGCAACGATTGCGGAGTCGCCTTTGCTTGCAAAGAGCCGCTCAAAACGATCCAGCAAATCTTCGTCCATCTTTTCGGAGAGCTCTTGTCTCTCCTTCGATAACTCCTGTAGCCGCGCTTCGAGTGCTTTCGATTTCTCACCGAGATCGTTCATCTGGCGGTTGATGGAATCCTTCGCGGTAGCGGCTTTCTTTTCCTCGGCCGTGACCTCGACCTTCAATTTGTCGGCCTGATCCATCAGCTCGAGCTCCTGGTCCTCCAGCTTTGAAATTTCGCCCTCGTAACGCTGAATCTCATGACCAATCGCCTGAAACTCGTCATTCTTGCGCGTTTGATATTGCTGGGTTTTGAGCCGGTTGATGCTTTCGGTGCGGGTGCCAACGTCGAGCTCCAGCTTCTTGCGATCGACTTCGACCTGCTTGGCCTTGTGCTTGATCGCTTCCAGACTCGCGGCGGTCTCAGCAAGTTGGGCTTCCAGATGCTTTCGCTGCACCGGCAGATTCTTTATTTCGTTTTCGATCTGCCGGATCTTCTGTTGCCGGTCCTGGAGGATGAGAAGTTGTTCTAATTCGTCGCGCACGTAGCTGATGAAGGTATTTGCTCGGCCTAGCGCCGTCAATCGCGCGGACCAGCCATGTTGCATTAACACCGTGGCTTTCCCCCGGTGTTATAGCGCCTGAATCCCAGAATCTTTTTTAACGGTTTATATAAAAACTGTTAAAACGGTTTCCGCTGCTTTTTTGACGAGCGAACATCGCACCTGATTGCGATGTTAATGAGACGCGCTGGAATCAATCGCGGCCAGCGCCTGTTCGGGCCGGGCCCGGACCGCGATGTTCTCCGTCAGATTGACCCACCGCACGGTTCCTGAGGAGTCGACATAAAACTCAGCCGGGCGCGCGATGTCCTTGCCTTTCGGCCCGGCGCCGGGATGCAGAACATCATAACGTTTTATAACGGCGGCATCGCTGTCGGAGAGGAGTGGAAATGTGTAACCCATTTTTTTCGCGTGACGTTGGCTGACATCGCTCGGATCAACGCTAATCGCGACGATCTGCACTCCACGCGATTTGAAGTCCGCCAAATGTTTCTGGAAACTCCGCAACTCGGAGTTACAAAGTGGTCACCAGTAGCCGCGGTAAAAAATTACCACCGCGCCATTGGGCGAAAGCAGATTGGCAAGCGAGACCTGCTTTCCGCTTTCATCCGGCAAAGAAAACTCCGGGGCCTTCTCCCCCACCCGCGGCGCCTGTGCGGAAAGTGGAACCTGCTTTAGGACATAAAAGATTTCGTAACTGAAGGAAGCGAACAAAAGCAATGCGAGGGCGGTGAAGATCGAGCCGAATACTTTGCCGCGATAAAGTTGCGGCCTTCCAAACGCGCGAAACAAACC
>JAJPJU010000141.1 GCA_021324035.1 Spartobacteria bacterium
ATTTCGAAAACCGTGAACCTGCCGGAAGCCGCGACTGTTGACGACATCATGAACAGCTACGTCGAAGGCTGGCGGCTGGGATTGAAGTCGATCGCAATTTATCGCGAAGGCTCCAAACGCTCGGCGCCATTGAACACGCGGAAAACGCGGGACATGGGCGGAACCACGGAAGATGTCGATGTTGCCCTGGATATCACGGTTGATCGCGAAGATTTCCAGAAACGAATTCTCGAACTCGAAGAAGAATTGTCGGCAATGCGGGGCAAAATGGACAAGCCGCTTCGGCATCGCATGCCGGACACGCGGATGTCGTTGACCCACCGGTTTGAGATCGCCGGACACGAAGGTTACATCACGGTCGGTTTGTACGAAGACGGCCAGCCGGGAGAGTTGTTCATCACCATGTCGAAGGAAGGCAGTACCATTGGCGGACTGATGGACACCGTGGGCACGCTGACCTCGATTGCGTTGCAATACGGAGTGCCGCTCGAATCACTGGTGAAGAAGTTTGCCTATCAACGATTCGAGCCAAGCGGGTTCACCAAGAATCCGGATATTCGCAACGCCACCAGCATCACTGACTATGTCTTCCGCTGGTTGGCCTGCCAGTTCATCAAAGGCTACAAGGAAGCGACCTCACCGAATCGCGG
This sequence comes from Spartobacteria bacterium, assembly GCA_021324035.1. Classification (GTDB taxonomy): domain Bacteria; phylum Verrucomicrobiota; class Verrucomicrobiia; order Chthoniobacterales; family UBA10450; genus AV40. The sequence goes on from JAJPJU010000141.1 coordinate 651, forward strand.
ACAAGGCGATTTGCCGATGAAGGAAATTCCGGAAATGGAAAAGAAGGCGCTCAATCGCCCGGTATCGGATCTTGCCAGAACCGGCGAAAAGGAAATTCTGGATGTGATCACGAGTCACACTCCAAACGATGGCGAACCGCAAATCGCGGGCAACGGACAGAGCCACGCCGATCGGGTCCAGGAAGCCTTGGGCAATATGTTCATGGACATCGTTTGCTCCCATTGCGGCAGCGACAAAGTGATCCGGGCCGGCGCCTGCGGGGTCTGCACCGAGTGCGGCACCAGCCAGGGCTGCAGTTAATCATTCGCTCTAATAATTCCCGCCGGGTGAGTTGGACAGATGCGCCCGGTTAGCTACAATTGCTGCACCGGCATCTCTCCGGTGCCCGCCTACGCCAAAGCTACGGCGTGGTAAACTTTTTAATTCAATGCCTACAGAAGCTGAGATTCAACGTCAGAAGGAAATGCAGCAGGCCGAGGAACTGTTGTTCAGCGGCCCGCAGGCGCTCGGGTTCGTCAAGGGCCTGTTTGCCGGGCATTTCGTTTCCGATTGGGTAATGCCATATCCGCGGATCCCGGAGGAGCAGCAGAAACAACTCGACCAGACTCTGAAAGAGCTGCGCGAATTTTTGGACGCCAAGCTCGATCCGACGGCTATCGATCGCAATGCGGACATCCCGCGCGAAGTGATCGACGGTCTGGGCCGGGTTGGAGTTCTGGGAATGACCGCGCCGGCCGAGTACGGCGGTCACGGTTTCTCACAACTGGCAAACACCCGGATTCTGGAAGAGCTCGGGACCCGATGCGCCTCGACGTCCGTTTTTGTGAACGCGCATCATTCGATCGGTATTCGCGCGCTGCTCTTGTTCGGCTCCCACGAACAAAAGCAAAAATGGTTGCCAAAGCTTTGCACCGGCGAATGGCTCGGCGCGTTTGCTCTGACCGAACGCGAAGCCGGATCCGACGCCGCCAATGTCCAAATGACCGCCACCCCGAGCGAAGATGGTTCGCATTATATTTTGAACGGCGAAAAGCGATACATCACCAACACCGCGATCGCGCAGGTGTTAACGGTGATGGCGCGGACACCTGTTCCGGGTAAACCCGGGAAAGATGCAATCACCGCGTTCCTGGTTACGCCGGACATGCCTGGATTCGAATTGATCGACGGCCGAATGGGAAAACTGGGAATTCGCGGCACCGCGACCGGCCGGTTCGCATTGCGAAACGTCAAGGTGCCGAAAGAAAACATTCTTGGACCTCTCGGCAAAGGATTGAAAGTGGCGCTCACCGTCCTCGATTTCGGGCGCACAACCTTCGGCGCCTGTTGCACCGGCGCGGCGAAAACATGTTTGCAGCTGGCAGTAAGCCACGCCAACACCCGGAAGCAGTTCAATAAAACCCTCGGCGATTTTCACTTGGTTAAAAAGAAAATCGCCCGCATCGCGGCCGACGCTTACGCCATGGAAGCAATGACGACGATCACCGCGTCACTGATTGATCGCGGCCTCGAGGATTACATGGTGGAGACCGCCATGCTGAAGGTGTTTACGACCGAGCTGCTTTGGGAATGCGTCAACGAAGCGTTCCAAATCCACGGCGGAGCTGCTTACATGACCGATTGTCCCCTCGAACGAATGTTGAGAGACGCGCGAATCAATCAGATCGGCGAAGGCAGCAACGAGGTTTTGAAGTCATTCGTCGCGCTGGTGGGGATGCGCGGGCCCGGAATGGAATTCAAGGAGATCTACGACACGATGCTGAAGCCGACCCGCGAAGGCGGCATTGGGAAAGCGTGGAAATCCGGAATGAGACGCCTCGGAGCCACCGTGCGGACACCGGATGTTCCAGTCGTGAGCACGGAATTGAAGTCATTGGCAAATGAGCTGGGGCGGTTGATTTGGAAATTCAATGTCGCCGTTAACAAATCGCTGATCCGTTACCGCGAACCGATTTTGGACATGCAACTCGTGCAAGAACGAATCGCCGGCGCGGCAATGGATTTGTTCGCTTCAGCAGCAACCCTGAGCCGGTGGGATTCGGAAATTCAATCCGGCCAACGCAACGGTGGATCGCCTACTCAAAAGAACACC
>JAJPJU010000332.1 GCA_021324035.1 Spartobacteria bacterium
AAAAATCGGAGCTATCCGGGAAGGCCTGGTTGACCTTCTCGCGCACATCGAAGCTTCAATCGATTTTTCGGAAGAGGGAATTGAGCCGGATGAAGGCAAAAGGTTGGGCGCCCGTCTGGATTCGATTCGCGAGCAAATTATCGCCCTCCTCGAGACGGCCAATCAGGGACGAATATTGCGCGAAGGGGTTCGAATTGTGATTTACGGGGCGACGAACGCCGGCAAATCCAGTCTTCTCAACCGCTTACTTGGTTACGAACGTGTGATCGTCAGCGATACCCATGGAACGACCCGCGATACCATCGAGGAAACGGTCAATTTTCGGGGCGTGCCGGTCCGTCTTTTCGATACGGCCGGTTTGCGAACGTCGACCTCGGACGTGGAACGCGAAGGAATTGCCCGCACTGAAAGTTCGCTGAAGCAAGCCGACCTGCGTCTGCACATTATTGACCGGAACGCGCCCCGGCCTGCGCATTTTGACGGCCGCGCTTCCAACGGGAACGAAATTGTTGTTCTTAATAAAAGCGATCTCCCCGAGCACGGTGATTGGAAGGATTTCAAAGCGATCCGAATGTCGTGTGCCACTGAAGAAGGATTAGCCGAACTTCAGGACGCGGTCCTCGCCCGCGTCGGAAAGGAAAATCTCCAGGCCGAGAACTCGATCGCAATCAACCTGCGGCATCGCAATTGTTTACGCCGCGCCTTGGAAGCCTGCGACCGCGCCCGGCAGGGAATAAAAAACAATTCATCTCCGGAATATTTGGCGGTGGATTTGAACGAAGCGCTACGCGCGGTCGGCGAGGTAATCGGAGCCGTCGGCGTCGAACAAATTCTCGATTCCGTTTTCGGACAATTTTGCATCGGGAAATGAAGAACGGTTATGAGCGAGTCGTCAGGCCGCTGCTGTTTTCGATTGATCCGGAATCCGCTCATCATTTCACGATTGCATGTCTGCGCATGGCTTCGAATATCGATCCAATCCTGCGAGCATTGGGCCGCTTTCGCCCGGCGGCAAAACCAACAAAACTCTTTGGCGTCGATTTCCCGAATCCGATTGGGCTGGCCGCGGGTCTCGACAAAAATGGAGTTGCACTCCCAGCCTGGGCTGCTCTTGGATTCGGCTTTATTGAAATCGGCACCATTACGGCCAAGGCGCAGCCGGGAAATCCGAAGCCGCGAATTTTTCGTTTGCCCGAACAACGCGCTTTGATCAACCGGCTCGGCTTTAACAATGACGGCGCGGACGCGATTGCCCGTCGCCTCGATAAATTGAAGCGAAGCGGACGCTGGCCGTCTGTTCCTGTCGGAATCAACATCGGCAAATCGATGACGACGCCGGTTGCGGATGCAGCCGCAGACTATCTGTCCTCATTCCGATTGTTGCGAGGGTTGGCCGACTACATCGTGCTCAATGTGAGTTCTCCCAACACGCCGGGCCTGCGGGAATTGCAGGGAGCAGAGGCTCTCGACGGGCTGCTGCGCGGGATCGCCGAACAGAACGTGAACAGTCCTAAACCGATTGTGGTGAAAATTGCGCCTGACTTGGATACGAACCAGCTCGAGCAAATCATCGCCACCTGCGAGGCCAACCAAGTCGCGGCCATCATTGCGACGAACACAACTCTCGATCATTCATCGATTCCAACAGCCAAAGATGAACAAGGCGGTTTGAGCGGGGGCCCGGTCCGGGAAAAGTCCACCATGCTAATTCGCAACATCGTCGCGCGATCCACGATTCCGGTCATTGCCTCCGGAGGTGTTCTTGATGCGGAGTCCGCACGCGAGAAATTCGAAGCAGGCGCACGCCTGGTTCAGGTTTATACCGGACTGATTTATCGTGGCCCGGGTTTAGTCCGCGAGATTGCGGACGTCGTCTCATGAAATTGTCGCGAAAAGTCGGCAAACTCGTAAGCCGTGAAGGTTACCGGCGAGCCTGGAGACGGGCCCAACGCTCAATCTTTCGATTGCCGTTTGGACCGGTGATGGCGGGGGTCGATGAAAAGCGGCTGCGGGAAATTGAAAAACGGCACGCCGGCGAAAAATATGCCGACGTCGATCACTGGATGCGCGTGAACCGGGAGCGGGTTCAGGATTTAAAACTGCATCGCGGGCGTCCACAGCGCGTGCTCGATCTCGGATGCGGCGGCGGCTACTTCCTGTTTATCCTAAAGCGATTCAATCATTCAGTGTTAGGGCTCGACGTGGATCGGGTGCCGCTTTTCAGCGAACTGCTCGAAGTGTTCGGAGTTGCGCGAGTCGTTTTTGAAATCAAACCGTTCGAGCCATTGCCGAATCTGCGGCAGCAATTTGATTGGATCACCGCCTTCTCGATCGGATTCGATCGCTCCTGCGACAATGTGCGATGGGGCGTGCAGGAGTGGGATTTTCTTCTTCGCGATCTGCAGCGCCAGCTCGCACCCGGCGGAAAAATCTATCTGGCGGTAAATCCGCTGCCTAACGGCGAATATCTCACGCCGGAAGTGCGCGATTTTTTTGCCAGCCGGGGCGCGGATGTCGAGCGCGAGCGAATCTTTTTTCGGAACGGCCTGCGGGGTTGAGCGCGGTTGGTGTGATCGCGGATTGTAGCCGGGATCGTCGATCCCGGGCCGGCACCACCGGTGCCGGCTACAACGCGCAAGACACCTCTCAGCCGCGATTTAATCCAGGAGGTAATCGACTATGTTAAAATGGGCTTTTGTCTTTTTGGTCATCGCGTTGATCGCGGCGCTGTTAGGATTCACCGGAATCGCATCGGCCGCGGCCGGTATCGCCAAGTTCCTGTTCTTCCTGTTCCTGGTAATATGCCTGATCCTGTTCGTCATCGGCATATCGATCGGGAAAAAGATAACGTGATTTAGATTGCCGGCCGGCACCATCGGTGCCGGCTACAAGGAACGGCCTACTTGCCCTTCCAAACTGTCCAGCCTGCGAGGATGTTC
>JAJPJU010000303.1 GCA_021324035.1 Spartobacteria bacterium
AAGGGCTGGGTAGCTCAGTTGGTAGAGCAGTGGACTGAAAATCCACGTGTCGCCGGTTCGATTCCGGCCCCAGCCACCTTCACAAAGGAAGTAAGATTAAGAATTCAGAAGGCACGAAATTCATTCGGTGCGCAGCGCTTCCACCGGATTCACCAAAGACGCTCGTCGCGCCGGGATGAGGCAGGCAAGCAGCGCCGCTACTCCGAGAATTGTCAGCGTCCCGGATAACAACATCGGGTTGTAAGCCGACGTTTGAAAGAGCTGTGAGGTAATCAGTCGACCGAGCGCAAGGGCCGCGGCCAATCCGACAACAAGACCGAACACCACCGGCGTCATTCCCTGGCGCACGATCAACCGCACGACGTCGCGCGTCTGCGCGCCCAGGGCCATGCGCACGCCGATTTCACCCGTACGTTGCTCGACGCTGTAGGCGACTGCGCCGTAAATTCCAACGGTCGCGAGGAGGAGCGCGACCCCGGCGAATACGCCTAGCAATAGCATCATCAGTTTGGCCTGGCCGAGTGCCTCCGCCATGATCTCGCTGAACGGCTGCGGGAAGATTAGGGCAAGGCTCGGATCGATTCCGCCCAACGCTGTTTTCACTGAATGGGTGATCGTTTCCGGCGGAAGCGGACTGCGCACCACGATTCTGAGGTACGGCGAATTCTCCTGCGCGAACGGCCGATAAAATTCCATGTTGTTAGCCAGACTCAATTGCACCGACCGGACATCGCCGACGACTCCAACAATCTCGACCGGCACGCTGCCGCCCGTGATCAATAACGTTTTGCCGATCGGATTCTCGTCGCCGAACACCGTCTTTGCGCCCGTTTTGCTGATGATGGCGACGTTCGGATGATCGAGAACGTCTTGCTCGTTGAAATCGCGGCCCGCAATCAATGGAATACCCGCAGCGCGGAACCAACCCGGCATGATCTCGTTCGACGGCGCGCCTTTTCGTTCGGCAGCCGGAGGCACGTTGCCTTCAGGCCGCGTGTAGAGAGTCGCGCCCGGGCTGCCAAAGAGTGGAAAACCAGTGCTCAGCATCAAGTCCTCGAATCCCGGAGTCGCGCGCAATGCCATTTGCAATTGCTCGGCAAAACGCGCCCGGCTCGCCCGATCGGGATACTGGGTCTGCGACAATGCGGTGACGCCGATCCAGAGTTTGTCCGTGTTGAAACCTGGATCCTGCTCGCTCAAGCGCACAAAACTCGTGATCAGCAATGACGCGCCCGCGAGCAGCGTGACAGACAACGCCACCTGCGCGCCGACGAGAATTTTTCGGAACCGCTGTTGGCGCAAACTGCCTTGCGTGCCGCGGCCGCCTTCTTTGAGGGCATCGACCAGGTCCGCGCGCGAGCTTTGCAACGCCGGATAAAAACCCATCGCGAATCCGGTCAGGAGCGAAAGCGCGATCGTGAACAAGAGGACCGGCACTGAGAGCGCATTCGCGCTACCCTGTTCGATCGGGAGAAAGCTTGCTGCGAGTTTCGGGACCAGTGGAACCAACCACCACGCCAGGACCGCGCCGAAAATCCCCGCCAGCAGACTGATTAGGACGCTCTCGAAAACAAAGAGTCGCAGCACGCTGCCGCGCGTCGCCCCCAACGCCAGCCGGAGTGAAATCTCGCGGCGCCGTCCGCTGAACCTAACGAGTAGTAAATTCGCCACGTTGCTGCAGGCGATCAGCAAAACGAAGGCGACCGCGGCCAGCAAAGTCGCGAATCCCGGACGCAAATTCTCCGTCACATCTTCCGGAAGCGTTTTGACGATGTTACGCGACTGGGCGTCGATCTTCTCTGGAAATTGAGAGCGGTAACTGTTCTCCAGCGTGCCCAATGCTGCTTTGGCCTGGTCAAGGGTAACGCCCGGCTTCAAACGCCCGATCACGCGCAGGAATGCCGAGCCGCGCATCATCTTCTCATACGAGAAACCCGGGATAGCCATCGGCTTAGTCGTCCAGATGTCCGCGCGTTCGGTCCCCGTCCAGGAGACCGGCATTTTCGGAATCACACCCACGATCGTGTGCGTTACGCCATCGATCACGAACGGTTTTCCGATAATGTCCTGACTGCCGGCAAACCGCGCTTTCCAAAAGCGGTCCGTGATAATGGCTACATCCGCGCCTTCTTCTTCCTGCGAGAGAAACGTTCGCCCCATGATTGGCCGCACTCCGAGCACGTCGAACCAGTTCGCGGTTGTTTTGAAAATCGGCACCGACAACGGATCGCCCAGACCCGTTACCGTCGCCGCCTGTTGATTCTCCGCGGCAAATCCGGAGAAAATCGTCTGCCCATCCCGATAAAGCATGAACCGCGGCGCTGACATCTGGAACTCGTCTATCCGGTCTTTCCCCTTTGTCAGGATATGCAGGACCCGCTCCGGTTCCTGGAACGGCAGGCCTTTGAGAAAGAGGTCGTTGATCAGCGAAAAGATCGCCGTGTTCAATCCAATCCCGAGCGCGAGGGTGATAACGGCTAACAAACTGAATCCGGGGGACTTCACGAGCTGGCGGAAAGCGAAACGAAGGTCGCTCATCATAATAGGACGAAGTTCAGCAACGGCGGATACGGCTGTCAATGGCCATTCCACGAGGTGATGAGCTGTAATTACCGCTCAAAAACAGCTGAAATGAAGAAATGGAGAATGGAGGTCCTATTCCGTTCTCAAAGCAGTGATCGGATTGACATAAGTTGCGCGCCGGGCGGGAAGAAAGCAGGCGAGCAACGCGGCGGCAGCGAGCATTAAGCTCGAGGTGATTAACGAGAATAGATCGCTTGGGCTTACGCCGTAGAGAATTTGTGCGAGCACGCGCCCGGCTCCGAGAGAAAGTAGAAGTCCAACGCCGACTGCAAGCGCGGTCTGCAATGCTCCCTGGCGCATAATCAGTGCAAAAACATCTTTCCGGTGCGCGCCGAGCGCCATTCGAATTCCGATTTCGCGAGTGCGGCACGCGACGGCGTAGGCTTTCACGCCATAGACCCCGACCACCGCGAGGACCAACGCGATACAACCAAACGCTCCGAACAAAACTGCGCCCATCCGAACAATCCAAAGACCGACGCATCCGTCGAGAAGATCGACATAGGGTGCCATGTGGATGATTGGAATATCCGGATCGATATTGCGCAGCATCGAGTTCACCGTCGCCATCATGCCGGCGACTGATTTTCGATCCTGAGTATTAAGGCGAACATGGAGGAAACTGTCTCCGGTGTAGCCCTTGGCATATGGCACGAACAATCGCCCCTGGGATCGGACCTCTTCCTGGACGTCGTGATAATGAGTATTGACGATACCGACAATCTCAATGTCGTTAGGCGAACCATCGGTCGGCGGGATCGTAAAGCGCACATGCTGTCCAATGGCGTCTTCGTTCGGAAAAAGTTTCTTCGCCATTATTTCGTCAATGATGCCGATTCGGCGGCCATCTTTATTTTCACATTCGGCTTGGGTGAAGTCACGACCGCGCAAAATCTTTACGCCGATGGAATCGAAATAGCCGGGTGTGGTCGCTGTCCAAAGGGCGGTCGCGCCGGGATCAGGCGCTTTAGGATCGTTCGACAAAGTCGATTTCGTCGACATGATGCGTCGACTGTTTGTGAAATTACCATAAGGCAACATTGTTCCAACACCGACGGCTGTGACTCCAGGAAGTTCCCGTGCGCGCTGGATGATGTTGAAAATTTCGCGGCGAGATTCGGCTGGATCCTTTTTGACCAAGGTGAAATCCATTTCGGTCACGAGGTCTCCGGCCGCCACAAACCCCGGATTTAATCCAGCGGCTTTCATGGCGCCCCTGAAAAACAAGCCGGCCGCGAAGAGCAGCATCAGCGATAGCGCGATTTGCGCCATAACTGAAATGTGACGCGGCGCGAAGAACCGGCTGAAGCGTCCGATTCTCGCCGGTTCGCCAACTTGTTGTTTGAGATCGTTAACCAGATCGGCCTTCGTTGCCTTCAAGGCGGGGCCAAGACTGAAGAGGAGGGTTGCGATCAAACAAAACAGAAACGTTGCGGCAATCACCCAGATGTCAGGGGCGAGATCGAGAATGAAGGAAAAGTTTACGTTGTTGAGGAGAACGGCGAACGAATTCAACAAAAGGTTGTTGCACCACACGCTCAAGACCAGACCAAAAACGCCTCCGCAAACCGCGAGCAGAAATCCTTCGCAAAGCAATTGGCGCACAATCCGCCAGCGCGACGCGCCTACTGCCAGCCGGATCGCGATTTCCTTCGAACGCGACGTCCCGCGGGCAAGCAACATGTTCGCCAGATTCAGACAGGCAATGAGCAACACGGCCCCGGCCATTGCAGTCAGCATTGTTCCGATCAAGGCGATTGGTCCTTCGTCTTCCGGCGAGGTACTCAGGTCGAAGCGCGACGGCGGTTTGATTTGCACTTCACGCTGAAACTCGGCGTCGACCTGCATCGCATTGAAACGTTGCGAGATAACCGGCAAGTGGGACTTGGCTGAGTCAATCGTCAGGCCCGAGCGCATCCGGCCGACCATGTTGAAGCAATAGTTCTTTGGATTGGTCAGATTGTGCATGTTTTCGGAATCACCGAAAGCCGAACCAAGTTGCCCGCGCATGCCGAGTGGAATCCAGATGTCCGGCGAGATGATTGCGCTCGCGCCGCAAAATCCCTTCGGCGAAATGCCGATGACATTGTACGGCTGACCGTTGATGTGCAAGGTGCTGCCGACAAAATCCGGGCGCGCGCCCTGGCGCTTCCAAAATCCGTAGCTGGCGACCACGACTGGGATGTCCGCGTTCGGCTTGGATTCCTCAGCGTTATAAAAACGACCCCGAAATGGCTGCACACCCATCAGCGAGAAATAATTTTCTGAGGTAATGAATGCGAAACTTCGGCGCATCTCGTGATCGCGCCCGATGCCGGCCACCGCAAATTCAAGGACGCCGAGATCGGAAAACAGATCGCCGGAATTCTCGCGCAGGTCGCGATATTCGTTATACGAGAACGAGCGATAATCGTGATTGGCGTTCTCACGGCAATTGTAAACGTTGACCACTTCCTGCGGCCGCACCGGGATCATCGGCTTTAACACCGCGCCATTAATTAATGCGAAAATCGCGGAATTAATGCCGATGGCGAGACCGAGCGTCGAGACCGCCACAGCGGTGAATCCCGGCGATTTGAGAAGCTGACGGAAGGCAAATTTAAAATCCTGGATCATGGAAAACCTCGGGTTGTTTGCAGTGAGATGCGCCAGACGGGCCGGTCGGATTCAGGAATCTGGACGACCGATTGGATTTATCTGGTCAGGTGAAAGATTCTCGCCTCGACTCCGTATATTCCCTAAACCCTTCGCCCTATGCCCGATACAACACCAGTCGCGCCGCCCCCGCTGCCTAAATCGCAGCCCTCCTTCGGAAAACGCTATCGCACGGTCCTCAAACTGGTCGGCGTGGGCGTTTTGATTCTGCTGCTTTTGATTCCTCTCGGAATGATCACTGGAGTCCTGTCCGATCGCTTGAGCCGGCGCAATGAAGCAGTCACTGACATCACTTCATCGTGGGGCAGGGAACAATGCGTCATCGGCCCGGTGCTGATCATTCCCTATCAATACCGATTCAAGACGGTGAAGGAAGTGACCGGCAAAGACGGAAAGATTGAGAAACGCGAAGTCGAAGAAGTAGCGACGGCCTGGGCCTATTTTCTACCGGAATTGCTGAACGTGACCGGCGATGCCGAAACGCAGATGCTTCACCGCGGGATTTATGAGGCGGCAGTGTTCCGGGCGCAGGTCAAACTTTCGGGGCGATTTTCGGCCCCGGATTTTGGCCCCTTCAAAATCGATCCAAAGGACGTGCAATGGAAAGATGCGATGGTCACCGTTGCGGTCAGCGATTTGCGCGGAACGCGGGAAGGCCTGGTCCTTGATTGGGGTGGCGTTAAACGCCCGCTGCTGCCGGGCTCGCAAGTGCCGGGTTATACAACCGGGGCAACGGCAACGCTGGCCGACGAAAAACCGATCAATGCACCGGTGGAATTTTCGATTCCGATCGATTTTAACGGCAGCGAAGGAATTTATTTCGCACCGTTCGGAGTCCAGAACGAAGCCACCCTGAAATCGAACTGGCCGGATCCGTCGTTCAAGGGGGCGTTCCTGCCGACAGAACGCTCAGTCCGCGACAATGGCTTTGATGCAAAATGGAAAGTTTCCTACTACGGCCGCAGTTATCCGCAGTCGTGGACGAGTCAGATGGGAAATGATCGGTTCACGACCCAAGCAGTGTCGCAGTCGGTTTTCGGCGCGCAATTTCTGTCTGTGCTCGATGCTTATCGTTATGTCGAGCGGTCAATCAAATACGGTGTGCTTTTTCTAGTCCTGGTGTTCACCACATTCTTCCTGTTCGAAGTCACCGCGCGACAGAAGATCCATCCATTGCAATACCTGATGGTCGGCGCCGCGCTCTGTTTGTTCTTCCTGTTGCTTCTGGCGATTTCCGAATTCAGAAGCTTCAGCCTGGCTTACCTTATCGCCGCAGCTGCATCAACGGCGCTGATTACCTGGTATTGCCGATCGTTCCTTGGCGGCGGCGTGCGAACCTTGATCATCGGCGCAGGTTTGGCCGGTGTTTACACATTTCTCTACATCACGTTGCGACAGCAGGATTACGCGCTGCTAATGGGAGCGATCGCGCTGTTCGTTCTGCTGGGCGTGGTGATGTATGTGACACGCAAGATCGATTGGTACGCTCGGGACAGCGGAGCGTGAAGATCGGATAAAACTTGTTTGCGACTGGGCGCCGGCGGCCATGCGAACTTCAGGCATGGACGTGAAGAATATCCGGGACGCAACCGCCTGGTTTGAAGTTTTGCAAACACACGATCGAAGCCAAACCGCCATGATGACGCTTCAACCCGGCAACGCAACGGGCGACCAACCGGAGGCGCACCAGAAGAGCGATCAAGTGCTCTTGATCCTGGATGGCAAACTGGCCGGCGAAGTTGGAAATGAACGACCGAGTCTTGAGAAAGGCGACGTGATTGTTATTCCAGCAGGAACCAAGCACCGTTTCGTGAATCGCGGTGATCGACCGGCGGTTACATTCAACGTTTATTCGCCGCCGGCTTATCCGCCGGGCACCAAAGACTAGAGCGACTGCACGCTCTTGAGCATTTCGTTGAAGGAATTGTATAGCTCGCGGTGCTGCGACACTCCGCGGCGCAAGACCGGTTTGAAATTTGCCAGGTCGGTGATGTTAATGATTTGATCGACACTGTGCACAAATGCGCTCATCGCGTCATTGGTCGCCATACGCTGGCTCAGCAGAACAACGAAATGCTGGCGGCGCTGTGAGTCCGGACGGCGGGTCAGTTCGGCCAAGATCGGATTTGTTTGGAGAGTTGAGCCTTTAAAATTCTCGTAAACTATCACTACGTCGTAGTTGTAGGTTTTGAGTTTGAGCAAAACGTCTTCTTCGAACAGACCAAGGTGCACTTTGTAGGTCATATCGATCAATTGGGGAACGATGACTTTCTGATATTGCTGATGATCGACGCAGACGAGTGCGGTGTTGTCCCCGAGATCGAAAAATGAAGCGTCGCCCTGTTCTTGGTCTGAAAACATAAAGTTAACGAAATGCGTTTTCTGGTACGTCGAGCCTTAGGCCGGACTCAAGATCGCTGTCGACGCCGCGCGCCTTTTGAATCAAATCGATGCCGCGAGTGATTCGGCCTTTGCGCGAGGCGAACAATCTGGCGGTCTCCTCGGTTATCATGTCGCTCTCGTAGGCCTGCAAGATCGATTGGTCGAATGTCATCCAACCGAACGGCGAGCTCGCTTCAATAATTTCGTAGAAGCTGCGGTGTTCGCCTTCGCCGAGCGCAACTGCTTCCCGCGTTCGCAGATTGTTACCCATAATCTCGGTGAGGAGCTGGCGACCGCCGCCCACTTTCGGCGCAAGACGCTGGCTGACGATGTAACGAAGCGTGTCGGCGAGACGAATTCGCAGCTGTTGCTCTTCGCCCAATGAAAATAAACCCAGAATACGGTTGATGGATTGGCCCGCGTCCACTGTATGGAGCGTGCTTAAAACCAGATGCCCCGTCTCCGCCGCCATCAACGCGATCTCGACGGTTGCGCGATCCCGCATTTCACCGACCAAAATAACCTTCGGCGCCTGACGCAATGCCGCCCGCAAGCCAGTCGGGTAATTATTAAAGTCGTGTCCGAGCTCGCGCTGATTGAAGGTAGCTTTCTTTTTTGGATGCACGTATTCGATCGGATCTTCGAGTGTGACGACGTGGACCGGCTGGTTTGCGTTGATTGCGTCCAGAATGGCCGCCAGGGTCGTAGTTTTTCCACTGCCGGTGGCTCCGGTCACAAGAACGAGCCCGGTTTTTTCCTTGGCGATTTCAGAAAAGATTTCCGGCAGCCCCAATTGTTGAATCGTTGGCACTTCGCTTTGCAGTTTGCGAAGCACCACCGAAAAGTGCCCCTGCTGCCGGAAAATATTTACACGGAACCGGGCCTCGTCGCCCAGTGAGTAGCTGGCATCGCACGAACCGCCGGTAAGATAATCGTAAATCAGGCGGCGATTGCCCTGCATGAGACTGAGCGCGATCTGCTCGGTTTGATGAGGAGTCAGTGCTTCAATCGGAGGATCGACAAAGACTGGCTTCAACTCGCCGAAGTCTTCGACTTGGAGCGGATGGCCAACAGAAAAATTCAAATCGGAGATGCCGTTGTAGGTCTTGAGCATCGCTGACAAAATTCTGTCGAGATCTGGAAGTCGCATAAAAGTTATGATTCCTCAGTGGCGTCCAGCGGCGGTTCCTTCAGGAACTGGCGGAACTTTTTCTTGTCGACGCATTTGTCGTAAGCTTCCTCCGGCGAAATTCGCGCGTGTCGCAGATGTTCCATGATTGCGTCGTCGAGCGGTTGATTTCCCTTTTTCTTGCCGACCTGAATCATACCGGGAATTTGGTGGGTCTTTCCTTCGCGCACCAGGTTAGCGATAGCGGTGTCGACGACCAGAATTTCGAGCGCCGCGAGCCGGCCGGGTTTGTCGATTCGCTTGAACAGATTTTGCGCGATGACCCCCTTGAGTGACTCGGCGAGCGTGGTGCGAATCTGATTCTGTTGATTTGTCGGAAAAACGTCGATCACGCGGTCGATTGATTTCGCCGCGTTGGATGTATGCAACGTGCCAAAGACAAGGTGACCGGTCGCCGCTGCAGTCAGCGCAAGCTCGATCGTTTCCAGATCGCGCATTTCGCCGACGAGAATCAGGTCGGGATCTTCACGCAACGCTCCGCGCAAGGCGTTGGCAAACGAGCGTGTGTGAATGCCGACCTCGCGATGTTGAATGAGGCAATTCTGGCTGCGATGCACGAACTCGATCGGATCTTCGACCGTAATAATGTGGTCGTGACGATGCAGATTCGCGTGATCGATCATGGCGGCGAGAGTCGTCGATTTACCGGAACCGGTCGGTCCCGTCACGAGCACGAGACCTTTTTTCAACATCGGAAATTTTTTGAGGACGGCAGGCAGTCCGAGCTCATCAAGAGTGATGACTTGCGACGGAATGGAGCGAAACACGGCCGAAATCCCGTATTTTTGCTGAAAGAAATTGACGCGATAGCGCATCACGTCCGGCACCTCATAGCCAAAATCGACGTCCAGTCTTTCTTCGAATTCCTTGATCTTCCCTTCCGGCGCGATCTCATAAACCATCGCTTTCAGTTCGTCGTTCTTGAGCGGAGGAAAATCGACGCGGACCAAATCGCCGTTGATGCGCAGCATGGGGGCATTGTTGGTGGAGAGATGAAGGTCCGAAGCCTTTTGCTCCGCCATCAATTTGAAAAAGGCGTCAATGCGAGCCATGGGCGTCAGTCTGCAAGAAGCTAAATTGATGCCATGAAGGGCTGATTCACGGCCGGCCGCGGCTCAGCGTTTGTTAGCTGGCCTGAGGCTGACAGGCGGCGTCCAAAATGGATCGAACCTGTTCCAACAACTTCGCCCGCCCGTAGGGTTTAGGGATGAAACCCCGAAGACCCTGCGCCAGCATCGTGCCGACTTTTGATTGTTCGGCGAAACCGCTGCTGAGCACCACGTTCACTTCCGGATTGATGGTCTTGAGCTCTTCAAAAACCGCGTCGCCATCAATCACGGGCAAGAAATAATCCAGGATGACCAGACCAATCTGCTTGCCCATTTGCTCGTAAATCTTGAGCGCTTCAAAACCATCGTGTGCAATCACCACCCGATATCCTTCATCCGCCAACATGTCTGAAGCGACATCGGCGACGTCGGGCTCATCTTCGACCAACAAAAGGTATTCGCGCTTGCCGTTGCCGTTCTTGATTCGTGTTCCGGCCGGAAACCCGTTGGTGGCGGCTGCACTTTGCTTCTCGCCGTTCGGCTCGCCTTTTTGATCGCTGCGTCGCGAAACGCGGGATGGCTTTTCGTCTGCAGGCGGTGGTGGCACCACGGTGAAGCCGGCGGCGCTCTTGCGAGCCGCGGCGGATTTCTTCGCTGCGCCGGCCAGGATTTGCGAGGTCACTCGATCGAAAAGGGATTGAGCTGTCTTCGAGGCCAGTTCAACCCGCTCCCCGAGCAGGTCTATATAGTTCTGCTCGCCACGGTGTCTGCGGGCGAGGTCCGCATAACGCGACACCTGCTGCAGGATCGAATTCAAATCCGTGGAGGTGGCGGCGATCCACTTCAAATCTTCCTGGTCGAGCATAATCGTCAGTTCTAGTCAGATTCCTCCAAATACGCCCAGCAAACACAAAACAGGATTCCGCATATGGTTAAGGCAAAAGCGCCGAGGGCTAACATGGTTGAGGTGACTCCTACCAGCACGGTTCGTGCCCGCGCGAACCCGGTCTCCGAAAGGTTACCTGCTATTTTCCGAGGGCGTGTCTCAGCTCTTTCCTGGCGGACTCGACCTCGCGATCGGTCTGATTACAGAGCAAAATCGCACGCAGTTTGTCGCCCTGATAGTAATGGGCAATGAACTTTCGCTTTGCGTAGGTCCCGCGCAGATCCACCCGGGTCGGTTGCATGCTGAAATCGCCCACAAAATGCATGCGAATGTCGAACATTTCTGTCCAGAAATATGGCACCTGCTCGTACCGGATCCGTTTCTTGCCGGTCATATTGGCGCCGGCGACCAAACCTTGCTCCCGCGCATTTTCCCAATGCGTCTGCCGCCGAACCCCGCCCATGATCCGGTCCGGATAGAACGCCAAATCGCCGACGGCAAAAATTCCTTTCTCTTCCGTCTCAAGATATTCAGTCACGGGCGAACCATGCGGTCCGGAGAGTGGAGTGTTTCGCACGAGATCCAGATTCGGTTCGGCGCCGCAACAAACCACAGCCAAACCGGCCGGGACACGATTGCCGCTCTTGGTCTGGATATTTCGCAGCACCGTCTTGCCTTCAAACCCATTCAGACTTTCGCCGATCAACATGGTGACTCCATGTTTCGCAAAATATTCGGTCAGCCACGGACCGGTTTGCGAATCCAAATAACGATTAAGCAGATACGAGTTGCGATGCATCATCGTGACTTTCAACTTCATCGTTCGCAAACTCGCGGCCACTTCGCAGGCGAGTAAACCGCCGCCGACGACGATCACCGTCTTTTCGATATCGGCCATTTCCCTCAAGGCCAGCGCGTCACGCACGCTTCTCAAATAGATCACGTTGCCAAGATTGACTCCGGCCACTGGAGGACGCACCGGACGACTGCCCATTGCCAGACACGCTTTGTTAAACTCGATGCTCTCGCCGTTTCCGAGAACCGCCAGCCGGCGTTCGATATTGAACTGCTTTACGATGGTCGCGAAACGGGTCTCAACCTTGTGGGAATCGAACCAGCGCTGGTCAAAGTAACCGAGTTTCTTGAGTGGCGCGGCTTTCTCGCGAAGAAAATCCTTCGACAACATCCACCGGTGATACGTAGGCATGATCTCCGCGCCGACGATGGTAATCGACCCGCGTTTGTCGTGTTTACGCACGCCTTCGCATGCGCTCGCCCCGCCGACACCGGTCCCAATTATTAAGTAATCACGCTGGATCATCCGCAAAAACGTGAACGATAAATAGTTCTTACTCTGGATTGCGAGGAAAAACGATACTCAACGGCTTGATTTTGGACTTAAGTGCCTCAGCAGGTGGCGCTTATAGCACCGCCCGGCAAATAATCACCGAGGCGATTACACCGGTCAGGTCGGCCAGCAAACCCGCCGGTATCGCGTGGCGGGTCTGTTTGATCCCAACCGAGCCGAAGTAGACCGCTGCTACATAGAAAGTTGTCTCGGTGCTGCCGTAAATCGTCGCCGCGGTCAGGCTGATGATGTTGTCCGGGCCAAGCCGATGCACGATGTCTGTCAGAAGAGCAAGAGTGGCGCTGCCGCTCAATGGCCGCATCAACGCCATCGGCACAAGCTCCGGCGGAAAATGCAACGGTCTCAGGATTGGATTTAGCAATTTCGTAAGCAAATCGATGCCGCCGGCGCCTTTGAACATTCCAATCGCAACCAGCATCGTCACTAAAAACGGGATGATTCTCAGAATGACGTTGAACGACTCTTTCGCCCCTTCGACGAACTCGTCATAAACCTTGATCCCGCGAGCCGCGGCATAGACCGGGAAAAAACTCAGCAAGAACGGAATCGCCAGGATCGATAACGCGTTGACCATCCGCGAGAACGGATTTTGTAATGCCGGATCGGTCGGCAACGGCAGCCGGAACACCTCCGGCATCACCATTCGCAAGAACAGCATTAGAAAGAAAACGCCGAGTAACGCCATAACGATCATGCCCCACGGCGCTGGTCGCGACAGCGGCGGCGTGCTTAGCGTTAGCGTTTCATCATCGAAAGCCTCGGCCGCGACCGTCTCGCGCTGTGGCTTTTTCTCTTCCGTCTCAATTGTCACGCGTCTCGGTCTGAAAAATGATAGCCGCTCGAAAAATTTCGCCGATAACACCGCCACCGTCGCAGCGCACAATGTGGCGAAGAACGCCGTTCCGACGATGACGGTCGGCCTGGCTGATCCCGCCGCCGCGAGAATTGCGATCGCCGTTGCCGGAATCAACTGGACCGAGCTCGTGTTGATCGCGAGAAAAGTGCACATCGCGTTGGAAGCAACGCCAGGTCGCGGATTCAGCGACTCCAAGTCGCGCATCGCGCGCAATCCGAGCGGCGTCGCGGCATTGCCCAGCCCGAGCATGTTGGCGGCCATGTTCATCAGCATTGATCCCATCGCCGGATGGTCCGCCGGAACTTCCGGAAACAATCGCAGCATGAGCGGACGCAATCCGTAGGCGATGCGTTGCACAAGTCCCGCGCGTTCGGCCAATCGCATGACGCCAAGCCACAAAGCCATGACTCCCCACAACCCGATCGCAATCGTGACCGCGGTCTTCGCACCGTCCAACGCGCCGTTGGTAACCTCTTTAAGCTGAGCGTTCCAGCCTCCGATCGCTACCGCGAGCAGGACCAGCGCGAGCCAGATATAATTCAGCACGCCGGAAATTGTACACCACGGAGGACACGAAGATCACGAATGATTTCCGGCTGTAGTAGCTACGTCATTGCACGCCCTCGGCTTAGAGAAATTTCGTCTTTAATTGGATTAGATCGAAAGATTCATATAACCATCGTTGGTCTCCTGAATGTTCAGTCGATCACGGGCCAAAGTGGGTCTTCAGCGAAGGCACTTCCAAGAAGCGAAAACTCTAGGTCTAACCAATCGACGAAGCCAGCTGCCGCATCGTCCTCTTCGTGCTCTTCGTGGTGAAGAAATGATTTGTGATTGCATTGGCGATCTTGGGTTCGACAAACTGAACCTATGAACGATACCCGCGATACAACAGGCAACCCGGCTCCGCTTGGTCTTCTCGGTTTCGGTCTGACCACAGTTTTGCTGAATCTGCACAACGCCGGCTTTTACGAACTCAACACGATGATTCTCGCGATGGGGGTTTGCTACGGCGGCATCGCCCAGATAATCGCCGGCATCATGGAATGGAAGAAGGGCAACACCTTTGCGACCACGGCTTTCATCTCCTATGGATTTTTTTGGCTGTCCCTTGTCGCGTTGATCGTCATGACAAAACTCGGCTGGGCCGTGAAATCGGATGAGAAGGCAATGGCTGCGTATTTGTTCATGTGGGGCTTGTTTACGCTGGTGATGTTCATCGGCACGCTTCGGTTGCATGTCGCCGGCCAAATCGTTTTCGGTTCGCTAACGGTTCTGTTTTTCCTTCTCGCTTACGGCGATTACGCGAACGCGAGTCCCGGTTTCAAACAATTCACGGGATGGGAGGGAGTCTTTTGCGGGTTCGCCGCGATCTACACCGGCCTCGCCCAAGTCCTGAACGAGTTGTACGGCAAAGTCATTCTGCCTCTCGGTCCGGTGAAAACCTAAGGTGTGACGTGTGACGAGAATGGCTCTCGTCTTGAACGTGTCACATGTCACTCGTCACTTGAGCAGCGTAGCTGCGAGCTCCATCGCGGATTCGCTTTTGCCCCCGAGCATCCGCGCGATTTCTTCCTGTCGCGCTTTACCGGTGACTTCGCAAAGGTTCGAGAACGTTCGCCCGCGCGAAACATCCTTCGTTACCACAAAGTGCGACGACGCCCGGGCGGCAACCGGCGCAAGGTGCGTGATGCAGATCAATTGATGTTCGTTGGCGAGCGTTTGCATCTTCGCGCCGACGGCATGCGCGATCTCGCCTCCGACGTTGGTGTCGATTTCGTCGAAGATCAGTAGCGGAATCGAATCGTGCGCGGCGAGCGAGGATTTGATCGCCAGCATCAGGCGCGAAATTTCGCCGCTCGATGCAATTATTCGCAGCGGTTTGAGCGGCTCGCCCGGGTTTGCTGAGAAAAGAAATTCAGCCGAATCGAATCCGCTCGCACCCGGCTCATCAAGCGGGCTGAGCTTCGCTTCAAACTCGGATTGCTTGAATCCAAGGTCCCGCAGGTTTTTGCGAACTGTCTCGGAAAGCTTGGGAGCTGCTTTCGTTCGAAGTTTTCGGAGCGCTTCGCCGGCGCGATTCATCTGGCTGCGAACGCGCTCGATTTCTTTGCTGAGCCGTTCCAACTCTTCATCGCGTCCTTCAATCTTCCGCATTCGTTCGACGGCGCGATCGCCAAATGCAATCACTTCTGCAATCGAGCCGCCATACTTGCGCTTTAACGTTTCGAAGAGCGAAACCCGTTGCTCGAGCGCCGCGAGTTGTTCCGGATCGAGATCCAGTTTTTCAGCATAATCCGAAAGCGACCGCGCAATTTCAGACAATTGGACCACCGCGGAAGCATGCTCGGAAGAAAGTTGAGAAGTGGAGGCGTCGATTTTTTCCAATTCACGAAGCAAACGCTGGGTTTCGGCGAGCTGGCAAAGAACCGAGTCGTCCGCTTCCGAAAGTTTATTTGCAACAGCGCCCGCCAATTCAATCAGGCGCTTGCTGCTGCTGCTGAGTTTGTAACGTTTCTCAATCTCCTCCTCTTCGCCGGGGCTTAAGTTGGCCGAATCAATTTCGCTGGTTTGATGCCGCAAAAGATCGAGCTCCTGCTCGCGGGCGGTTTCAGCGGTGTTTAGGGCTGCATGCTCCGTCGCCAAGGTCTGCAATTCGCGGAAATGTTTCTTGTATTCCTCGAGTTGCTCCTGCGCGCGCGCGAACGAATCGAGCAAAGACAATTGTTTGTCGGGCGACAACAATGATTGGTGATCATGCGGTCCGTGAAGATCCACCAGCGAGTCGCCGACTGCCTTCAAAATCGACAACGTTGTGGGCGAGCCGTTGATGAACTGCCGATTCGCGCCGCTCGCGGAAAGCGTGCGCTTGATGATTAAATCGTCGGTTGACGGTTCAACTCCGGCCTCGATCAATTGCGGATTCAATTTCTCCAGTGCTTTCCCGGTGAAAACCGCTTCGGCGGTGCAA
>JAJPJU010000291.1 GCA_021324035.1 Spartobacteria bacterium
CGCATTCGATCAACGCGTCAGTTGCAAGCACGCCGGGACCGCCACCATTGGTCAGGATTGCCAGACGTGGACCGGCCGGTCTCGGTTGCTTGCCGAGCAACTCAGCCAGTCCGAACAATTCTTCAACCGTATTGACTCGTAGGACTCCGGCCCTTCGAAAAGCTGCGTCGAGCACGTCGTCACTTCCGGTCAAAGCGCCGGTGTGCGAGGCGGCAGCTTTAGCGGCGGCGGCGGTATGACCGACCTTGATGACAATAATCGGTTTGGTCAGCGCCACTTCGCGTGCGGCGGAAAGAAATGACCGGGCATCGCCGATCGACTCCATGTAAAGCAGGATGCTGCGAGTGTGCGGATCGTCGCCGAGGTAATAAATCAGATCGCCCCAGTTCACGTCCGCCATCGAGCCGACGGAAACAAAAGCGCTGAAGCCGAGTTGAATTGACACACTCCAATCGAGAATCGAAGTGCAGAGCGCGCCGCTTTGACTGATGAAGCCGATGTTTCCAGGCAATGCGAGCGGCCGCGCAAAAGTTGCGTTCAAACCGATGTGCGGCAGCATCAGGCCAACACAATTCGGGCCGACGATTCTCATCGGACCGCGCCGGGCGACGATCTGTTTTTCCAATTCCGTTCCCGCCGGACCGCATTCCCTGAAACCGGCGGAAATAATCACTGCGCCGCTTATTCCATGCCGGGCGCAATCAGCGACAACGTCCGGCACGGTCGCCGCCGGAGTTGCAATGACCGCGAGGTCCACATTTTTCGGAATGTCACCGATTTTTCGAAATGATTTTTGTCCAAGAACCTTGGAATGACTTGGATTGACCGGGAAAATATCGCCGGGGAACGACTGAAGATTTTCCAAAAGCGCCCTTCCAACGCTGCCGGCTTTCTCGCTCGCGCCGATGACCGCAACCGATTTGGGCGTCAGCATTGATTCCAAGGCAGGCTGGCGCCGGCCTAACGAGTCCGGCGTTAATCGAGAGACTCGGCGGATTGACCGATCACGGCCTCTATCAATGAGCAGCGGTTTCGCGGTTTTGTTCAAGCGATGCATCTATATAGACATCCATTTGCTGGCCGACGTAAATCGGAAGGTTTCCGCGGTCGAAACTGTAGACTACCTGGAGCACTCGAGTATCGACGCGTTCGGTGCTGTCGCCCGTCAGCGAAACCTTCGGTACGACATAGGGCTCGAACCTGACAAATCGCAGCAGTGTCCGGATTTGATTGTTGCCCCGCAGATAACCGATTGCATCCGCGTTCCCGCGGACTCGCCAGGCATCGTTCTCGTCCACGTTCACTCGGACGTTCATCGGCTCGACGTTGCCGAGCAGGATCAAGGGTTGAGTCAAAACGCCGGTCGGAGCGAATTCGCCGAGGTGAATTTTCAATTGCATGATCTGGCCGTCGACGGGTGAGCGAACGGTCAGACGCTCCAGATCGGTTTTCGCAGCTTCCAGGTTGGCCTGGGCCTGCAGATACCGCGCTTCCGCGGTGTCCGCCGTCCGCCGTCGAGTCTCGAGGTCTTCCTGACTGATAACTTTTTTACCGATAAGCTCGTTGCCGACTTTCACTTGGTACTTGGTGAGCTCCATCTGTGCGCAAGTGGCATTGACGTCCGCTGTGTCCGTCGCGATCAAGGCGCGTTGCGCGCGATCGTCGATGGTGAAAAGCGGATCGCCCGTCTTCACCTGGCTTCCAATTTGGACATAGATCTTGGAAACGATACCGGCAATTTGCGTGCCGATCGCAATGTTCTCGGTGTTTGCTTCAATGATGCCGACGCCGGCCACGAACGCGCGATACGGCGGTTGGGGAGCCGCGGACACCGCCGCCGCCGGTGGCAAGGTTTTATTGGCGCGCGACGCAACCAGCAGCGCCAGAAAAATGCCGATCAGCGCCACCGCGGGTAGAATATATTTTCGAACCATATGGTTATCCCTCCACTTTCATTTCTTCCGGTGAATCGAATACGCGCTTGATCACGCCGTCGTCCATCTGCGCGATACGATCCGCAAATTCGAAAATGCGGGCGTCGTGGGTGACAACGAGCAACGCGCGATCTTTTCCAACGGCCAGCGTCCGCATGAGTTGCACGACTTTGTGTCCGGTTTCGCTATCGAGCGCGCTGGTCGGCTCATCGCAGACGATTAACCGTGGGTCGTGAACAAGTGAGCGCGCGATAGCTATGCGCTGTTGCTGGCCGCCAGAGAGGTCCGGTGGAAACGATTGCATCATCCGGTCGTCGAAACCGACTTTAAACAAAATCTCCGCAGCCCGCGCGATTGCGTCCCGACGACGTATGCCGTTAATAATTAACGGAACCGAGACATTTTCGACGGCGGTAAGCGCCGGAATAAGGTTCCACGCTTGAAAAACGAAGCCGATGTTTCGGCCCCGAAACTCTGTCGTCGCGTCGGTTGACATCCGGATGTAATCGCGGCCGAGCACGGAACAGTCGCCTCCGTCCCGGCTCAACACGCCGGCGATTACGGAAATCAGCGTTGTTTTGCCGCAACCTGATGGGCCCACCAGCATCATCAATTCTCCCGCCCGGATATCCAGATTTACGCCGCGAAGCGCGCGGACCGCCGTCCTTCCGGCGCCGAATGTTTTGGTAACGTTGGCACACCGCACCGAAACTTGGTTGGGCGTCTCGGTTTTCGCAGGCGCCGGAGGAAGTTGCGTTGCAATCATGACGCTAACTCCGGAACACCATCGCCGGCTCCAATTTCATGACCTTGCGAATACTCACTGCGGCCGCGCCGATGCAGATGACGAGCACTGCCGAGGCGCTAACCAGCAGCAATGGCCACGGCAAACTGAATGCGATCTGGGTGCGGCCGCTAAGAAATCCGCCCCAGGCCGACGCCGCGCCAACTCCCAGTCCATAGCCAATCGCGCCAACCTCCGCCGCTTGCAGCGAAATCATCCGCAGCAACTTGCGATTGGTTGTCCCCATCGCTTTGAGCGTTCCGAAGTAGCGCAGGTTATCGAGGGTAAAATTGTAAAAGGTCTGGCCGGAAATCGCGATTCCGACAATGAAACCAAGAGTTACCACCGTCAGAAAATTGATCGGCATCCCGGTGTATTTGAGAAAATACCAGAAGGTCAGTTTCTTGAATTCGTAAGGCGTGTAGGCCCTCAAACCAAGTCGGCCAATCCGCTGGCAAAGCGCGGAGACGTCCGTCCCTGGCTTCGCTTTGGCGATCACAAACGAAAGGAGCTTGCGTTCCTGCGGCGCAATCGTGGTCGCGCGGGAATAGGTCGTGTAAAGGACCGGAACATTCTGGAACGTTTGGGTGATTCGGCATATTCCGACCACAATGCAGCGATGATCGTTCAGCTCGAGAGTGTCGCCGATCTTCAGGGGAACACGCCGGCCATCAGGCTGTTTTTTGGCCAGTTTTCCCCGCGCGCCGGTTTCATCGACTATTACCGAATCAGCTTGCCGCAAATCCGCCAACTCACCTGCCACCATTTTCGGCGGACCGCCGATTAACGTTGCATCGTCCAATCCGACAACCGTGCAATTTTGAAACGTGCCGTCGTCCATTCGCGCGCGAAGCATGCCTTTATAGAGGCCGACCGCCCATTGAACGCCTTCAGTTCCTCGAACGCGCAGCACTTCAGTATCGCGCAGCGGTTTGACGTCCTCGATGTATTGCGCTTGGGGATCAACAACCCAGATATCCGGCAGTCCAACGTCCGTGACGAAACTGAAGGTGCGCTTCATCACTCCGGTAAAGAGCGCCGACGGCCAGGTCAGTAGAAAAGACGCGAAGGTCAGACCAATGACGATTCCAATGTATTTCGCCCGGTCGCCCAGCAGCATCTTGATGGCAATGAAATTCATATGCCAGACACTGCTGCGGCCCGCGGCGTCAGGCTCGGCAGGCCTTGCTAAATACAGATCATTTTTTGCGCGACGCCCGCGGCACGGGCCAATCCTTGGTCAAGCGCTTCCGCGAGTGCGCGCGCAATGTGCCGCCGCGATTCGAGATCATCGTCGAGATAATTAAATCTGACGGACGTTACCGGAGCCGACTCCTCCCGATCGTTCTCGAGCTCGACCGTCAGAACCAAGAACCAAAATTTCTTGCCGAAGATCGGATCGTGTAAATGCCAGTCGAGACGATAACTTTTGATCTCGTTTAGCGGTATGACCGTTTTGTCGTTGTAAAAATGTAGCACCAGCGCATCTCGCGTGATCTCCAGATCCCGGCACTTGAATGTGATGTTTTGATCCAGCGTCATGATGGGTGTTGGGGAAAGCGATCTTTATTTTTGAATCGATGACGAAGAAACTGACGAGCTCTGAAGAGCCACAGCTTCGCCCATCGAAATTCGGTCGCGAGAATTGCCAGACCAAGCGGTATGAAAATGATCGCCGGGCCTGGTAGAACCAACATCACAGCGCCAACAACGAGCGTGACGCCGCCGATAAGGAATACGATTACCCGACGCCAAACAGGCGATTTATTCTGTCGATGTAATCGCGGCGCGTTCACAGTCCGAATCATGGGCATGCGGGCTCCTTTTCCCCGGGGCGGATAGCAACTGCAATAGCCTTCAGGCACGTTGATGTTCCGCCGTGTTCTTTTCTTCGGCTTCACGCAGATGTTCAATCAGGCGGCCAAACGGCGCACTCAAAGCAATCGCTGCGGCCAAGCCAAAGAACACTTTGTGAAAGACGATACCCAACCCAGTCGCGAGCGCTGTTAACAGCACAATCGTCCGCGGATCCGGCGTATAAGTGGAATCTCTTTTCATATGGCTCCTTTTCTAGAGAAAGCATACGCATCAACGGTGTGTGACACCGAGCGCCAGTTGCGAATCAATCCGCGTTTCTTGCGACGCGTTTTATCGTTCGCCCAGCGGTCTTCGATCTCGATCCAGCGAAGCGGATCCATTTTTCAAATCCCACAGCCAAATAAACCGCGATGCCGATCGTGATGATTCGCAACCACGCCTCACCGCCGATGGGGGCGGAATGAAAAAGCCGGTTCATGATTGGCGCATATGTAAACAGAAGTTGCGCTGCGATCATGGCGACTAGACCCGCTATTAGCCATAAGTTCGAAAACAGACCAACTGAAAAAATCGAGCGGGTAAGGGAGCGGCAGTTAAGCAAATAGAAGGCCTCGACGACGATGATTACATTCACGACAACGGTGCGGGCTTCAACCAATGTTCCTTTTTCGACGTTGAGTTCCCAAAGAAATAATGCGAACGCTCCGGCCAGCATCAGGATCGAGACGAACGCTGAGCGCATGAAAAGCGGAAACGTGAGAATGGGTTGTCTCGGATCTCGTGGCGACCGTTCCATCAGACCACGTTCTTTCGGTTCAAATACGAGCATGAGTCCAAACAACGGCTCGGTCATGTTGATCCAGAGCAATTGCAATGGCAGGACGGGAAGTGCGGTTCCGAGAAAAATGGCGGTCAGCAGAATGAGCGCTTCGCCAGCGTTCGTTGGCAGTGTCCAAGCGATGAACTTCCTGAGATTGTCGAAAATGCTGCGCCCTTCTTCGACTGCGGCTTCAATGGAGGCGAAATTGTCGTCGGTCAGCACCATATCGGCTGCGCCTTTTGCGACGTCAGTCCCTCCAATCCCCATCGCGATCCCGATATCCGCTTGTTTCAAGGCCGGCGCGTCGTTCACGCCATCGCCTGTCATCGCGACGATGTGACCGCACGCCTGGAGCGCTCGAACCAGCCGCAGTTTTTGTTCGGGCGTTACTCGCGCAAAGACCGATGTCTGTTCCGCGATCGCCGGCAACTGCTCGTCGCTCACGCGATCCAGTTCCCGTCCGTTGATTGCGTTGGGCGGATTAGCTCCCGATGGCCCATTCAATCCGATTTGTTGCGCAATCGCTCTGGCCGTAATGACGTGATCGCCCGTGATCATCTTCACTGCAATACCAGCAGTTCGACAACGGCTCACCGCCTGGACCACTTCGGGCCGCGGCGGATCAATCATTCCTTGTAAGCCAAGAAAGGTCAGGTCGCGGGCGACGTGATGATGCGCGAGCTTATGCTCGTCGATTGTCATCTTCCGCTGTGCAAACGCCAGGACACGCAAACCTTTGGCCGCCATCTGTCCAGCGATGACTTGGATCGCTTCCCGATCGATAGGCATTTCGACGCCGGAAGCGTCAAGCATGGTCGAACACCGGTCGAGCACTCGCTCTACCGCCCCCTTCTTATATATAATGTGACCTTCCTTGCCGCGGTGAAGCGTCGCCATGAACTGCTGCTCGGATTCGAATGGAATCGCGTCGAGCCGTGACAATTCGCGATCTGTATCGCCGGGCAACATTCCGGCTTTCTCGGCCGCGACGATTAGCGCGGCTTCGGTCGGATCGCCTTGCACGCGCGTGCCGCCGTTTTCGCGAGTAAGGATCGTGTCGTTACACAGGAGTCCTGCACGAAGACACGCGCTTAGCGCAAGTTCGTGAGCCAGGATAACTTTTTCGCCGCGTCGCCGAATCGCACCGGTCAATTCGTAACCAGCCCCGGTGACTTCGTAAAATTTGCCGCCCGCGTAAATTTCCTGCACGGTCATTTGATTTTCGGTGAGCGTGCCGGTCTTATCCGAACAAATGACAGTCGTGCTGCCGAGTGTTTCTACCGCTGGCAACTTGCGAATGATGGCGCGACGACGGGCCATTCTCGAAACACCGATCGCAAGCGTGACGGTCACGGCGGCGGGCAGTCCTTCGGGAATTGCGCCGACCGCCATGGCGACAGCGGCCATGAAAATGGCGATCAGCTTTTGTCCGTGCCACAATCCGACCGCCGCGGTCAGAAGCGCGAGCCCGAGAATGAGCCAAAGTAACAGGCGGCTGAGTTGTGCGATCTTGCGGGTAAGCGGAGTTACAAGGTCGACCGCTTCGGTAATCAGCCAGGCGATACGGCCCATTTCCGTTTTGTCCCCAATCGCCCAGACGACGCCTTCGCCGCGACCGGAGACTACGGACGTTCCGGCGAAGGCCAGACTCTTGCGATCGGCCAGCACCGTGTCGAATGCGAGCGAGTCAGTGTGTTTATAAACCGGCTGAGATTCGCCGGTTAGCATCGATTCGTCGATCTGGAGGCTGCGAATTTGAAGTAAGCGCAAGTCGGCCGGCACGCGATCGCCGGATTCAAGCAAAACCAAATCTCCCGGCACCAACTCTGTTGCGTCGACTCGCTGTTTATGTCCATCGCGACGCACCGTGGTCTCGGCAATCATCATCTTGGTCAGCGCGGAAATTGCCTTTTCTGCTTTAGCTTCCTGGAGATAGCCGACAATGGCGTTAAAGATGACGACCGCGAGGATGACCAGGGCATCAACGTATTGGCCGAGATAAACACTGAACGCCGTTGCCGCGATGAGGACGTAAACAAGCGGCTGATGGAATTGCAGCAGAAACCGCTGCCACGCCGGCCTGCCTCTTTTCGCAGCCAGTTTGTTCGGGCCGTACTCTTTTTGCCGGCGTCGGACTTCTGTTGTCGCGAGCCCAGCCGCCGAATCGGTTTTCAGCAGGCGGACAACTTCATCGACATGAAGCTGATGCCACGGAGTTTTGACAGCCGCTTGCATTTTTTTGGTGGGCGGCGAGCGGAATCCTCAACTGATTTCGCTTTGTGCTTCGCGGCTTGGTGGCTTGGCCGATTTACCTTTCTTCTTTTCATTAACTAAACTTCGTTTTGAAGCCGGGGGCACAACGGCGACACTCTGTGTTACATGGCGCAGCACACCGCGCGAGACGGATCCCAGGCGGACGCGCTCAATACCACGTCGTTGATGTGTGCCGATTACGATCACGTCCGCGTGTTCGCGCGCGGCTTCATAAAACAACGCTCCTTGGCAGTTCCCCCAAGACGGAACTAGACGTACTGTAGTTTCCTGGGGCGGCAGTATTTTGGCAGCACATTCCAACAGCTCCCGCTCGCTGTGGTGCGACTCATTTGGCGCGTGAACATATGCCGCGATCACTGAAAATTTGCCAATTCGGCCAAGCTGCGCAATCCAGCGTAAAGCAGCATCGGCTGTTGCGGAAAAATCGTAGCCAACCAGGATTTTCAATCGGCGCTCCCCCTTGACCCAGCTTAAAAGTTTTGACCGCGGCCGGACGATCAGCGTCGGTATTGGAGAAGTTTCAGCGACTCTTTCTGCCACGCTTCCGATCAACAGGCGCTTAGCCAGCCCATGCCCAACTGCGCCTACTACGACTAATCTGGCTTTGCACCGGACTGCGGCGCTAACGATTTGATCAAAAGGCGAACCAGATGCCACTCGTTCCTCAACTGCAGTCTTTGATTTGCGGAGACGATCGGCGTGTCGTTTCAACTCCGCGCTCCTGCGCGACTTGCTGGCCTCGACCAACAGCGGGTCCAGAACCCCGAAACCATGGAGGTCGTCCACGTGCACAAGAACAAGCTTCGTTGAAAGCTTTCGCGCAATCGCCGCCGCAATATCTGCCGCTTGGAGCGCTGCGGGTGAAAAATCGGTACCACAAACAATCGGTCGATTGTCTTTCTTCTCCTCTCTTGATGTAACTTTCGCATTCATGGCCGGATCGTAACCTTAAGGACACCGTCGCGCCGCGAACCAAACAGATCGTAGGCCTCAACGATGTTCTCGAGTTTGAAGCTGTGAGTGAGCAACGGCGTTGGATCGAACCGCTTGGTTTGCACCATCGCCATCAAGCGCCGCATGCGTTCCTTGCCACCGGGGCAAAGCGTAGTCACGATTTTGTAATCGCCGATGCCGGCCGCGAACGCGTCGTATGGAACCTGGAGTTTGCCGGAATAAACGCCGAGGCTGCTCAATGTTCCGCCAGGTCGCAGGCAGCGCAGGCAATTCTCGAACGTCTGCTGAATTCCCAAAGCCTCAATCCCCACATCCGCGCCACCGCCGGTAAGTTTCTTAACGTGCATCACGAGATCCTTATCATGGGGGTCGAGCACAACGTCAGCGCCCATTCGTTTCGACATGTTGATGCGCACAGGATCACTTTCGACGCTAATAATGAATGAAGCGCCCATCAACTTCGCGCCCGCAGTCGCGCAGAGTCCGATGGGTCCTTGCGCAAAAACCACCACCGTGTCGCCGATTTTTATTTTCGCCGATTCGGCGCCGCTAAACCCGGTTGAAGCGATGTCTGCCAGCAACACAACTTGTTCGTCGCTGAGCTCATTGGGAATTTTTGCGAGGTTGGCCTGCGCATTCGGAACAAGCAAATACTCGGCTTGAGCGCCGTTGATTGTATTGCCGAACCGCCAGCCACCGATTGCTTCGACACCTTCGCCGTGGCCGCATTGCGCCCACTGCGCGGATAAACAGGCGCGACATTGGCCGCACGGCGTGATCGCTCCGACGAGAACGCGGTCTCCGATTTTGTATCCGGTTACGCCTTCGCCTAATTCTTCAATCACTCCGACCGGCTCGTGACCGATGACCAGGCCGGGTTTTACCGGATATTCACCGCGCAGGATGTGAATGTCGGTTCCGCAAATCGTTGTCAGAGTAATGCGAATGACCGCTTCGCCGGCGCCGGCGTGTGGCCGGGCGACTTCTTCGACACGGATGTCGGCCGGTCCGTGGAATACGTTCGCGCGCATCATCGCGTTCGATTTGCCGATTGCTGGCCTTTTCGCAGGATGTTCGAGGATTGCATTCATAGAGTTAAACCTCAGCAAGCTTAAGTTTCGGTTCGCACAGTTGACGCAAGACGGCTTTCAGCTCGTCTGCTGTAATCGGTTTTGCCAAACAGGCAGCTGCCCCGTTGGCATAGGCGAGCGCGATGCAGTGGCAAGAATCACCGGAAGTGATGACGACGACCGGCAAATCGTGACGACATTCGCGAAGCGCGCTGAGCAGCGTGATCGCGTGACAATCGCTGCGGTCAATAATGGCGAGATCAAATTGGGTGGCCCGACTGCAACCAATTTCCAGTGCGCGATCGACGTCGTGCCTGACCAGAATTTTGCCGCCAAACTCCTGGAGCGTTTCGGCCACGGTCTTTTCAAAAGCAGAATCGCGGGTGAGCAGGAGAGCGAGTCGAATGTTCATTGTGTTCCTCCGAGTTGAGTCATCGACTAAAGTCTCTCCGACGAGGGGGGCCTTCTCTGCGGCAATTGCGAAACTCCGCGCATTTCTTGTGTCCTCCAACGCGCTCAGAACGCGCCGATAGAAGGGTCGGAATATTGGATGAGGTCGCCTAGCAAGAGCGTGTTCGGAAAAAAAATGGTTAGCCTTTAACAACAAACGGCGAGCCGACGGCAGCTGCGTGCTTGAACCTGACCCTGTGATTCGGAACGAAGTTCACTCGATCAAACCCAAGACACCAAAGCCATTTCCATGAAAACTCGTCACCTCACTTTCGCAGCATTTATTTTCCTGTCCGGATTTTTTGCTTTATCAATTACCACTTCACTCACTCAGGAACCGGTCGCATGCAGTCCGGTGCCATCAGGTTTGGTCAGCTGGTGGCCGGGCGACGGCAAACCTATCGATATTCAGGGTTCGAATAACGGCACGCTCCAAGGTGGCGCGACCTTTATCCTTGGGCGGGTTGGTCAGGCCTTCAGTTTTGATGGCCTGGATGATTATGTTGAAGTGCCACATTCCGATTCTCTCAACCTCACCAGCGGCCTGACTTTGGAAACCTGGTTTGAGCTCAGGTCGGCTGGGTTTGCCAGTCTTTTTTCAAAGTCAGACGCGAATGGTTCCCAATCTGTTACTTCCTATGGACTTCAAATAGAGCCCGATGGCTCGATCAATGTTTCGCTTTACGGAACATATCCCGCGGATAATTGGGTCACGTCCGGCGGACTGGTCACGCCGGGGCAGTGGTACCATATAGCCTTAACCTGGGATGGTACCTACGGGCCGTCTGACAACGTAAAACTCTATCTCAACGGAGTCCTCGTCCAGTTGTGGACCAAGTCCTTCGCGCCGCTCAACGTGACCACTCAAACTCTGACCCTCGGCTCGATGAAGCCCCCAACTTATTATGGACACATGGACGGCCTGATCGACGAGGCGCGTATTTTTAACCGGGCCCTCAGCGTTGAGGAGATCCAAGCCATTTACAACGTCGGAAGCGCTGGCCAATGTAAGCGCGCCCTTTACGTCTCCAATTTCGGCAACCAGACGATCGAACAGTTCGATGCAAGCCTGAATCCCTCGGTTTTCGCCAGTACTAGCCTGAGCTATCCGAGTGGACTGGCCTTTGACGCCAACGGCAACCTCTTCGTCGCAAATCTGGGGAACAACACGATCACGAAATTCGATTCAGCCGGAAACGGGGCTCCCTTTACTTCCGCTGGATTGAACGCGCCTTATGGCTTGGCTTTCGATCGAGCCGGCAATCTTTACGCCGCGAATTTTAACGACAACACCATCGAGAAATTCGATCCGGCAGGGAACCCGACCGTTTTCGCTAACACCGGGTTGAGTGACCCGTTGGGCCTCGCCTTCGACGGTGCGGGTAATCTTTACGTCGCCAACCAAAGTGGCAAGACGATCGTGAAGTTCGATCCGGCAGGCAATCCGACTCTGTTTTCCGATTCTCCCACACTGACTGACCCTCACGGACTGGCTTTTGACGCGAACGGAAATCTTTTTGTCGCGAATTACAACAGCAACACCATCGCGAAGCTCGATTCGGCCGGTAACGGGACCATATTCGCCGACTCCAATTCCTATCTCGATGGACCGTTCGGCCTCGCCTTCGACACTGCCGGTAATCTCTACGTCGCCAACGAAGACAGTCACGCGATCATCCGATTCGATCCTGCTGGCAACGTCACAGGGTCCGTCTTCGAAGGGACCGTCCTACCGCTTTTCATCGCCATCCAACCCGGTACAGTGCCACCGGCGACACAATGCACCCCGTCCCCGTCGGGACTTATCAGTTGGTGGCGCGGTGAAGGAGATGGAAACGATATCTTCGGACTCAATAACGGAACATTAACCGGAGTTGCTTTTGCGTCCGGCAAAGTTGGTCAGGCTTTCGATTTTAGCGGCAATGATGATTACGTACAGGTGGCAGCGCCGGTCGGATTACCGTTAGGCAACTCGCCGCGGACGATGATGATGTGGTTCAAGACGCCCGCCGTATTGAACAGCCTACAGGTCGTCATCCAATATGGTGGCAACTTCACCGGCTCGAAATTCGGCGTTTACATTACGGGAGGACTCTTCTGTTTCTGGGGCGAATCGAATGATCTGTCTGGAACGACGCCCCTCCAGCCCGATACCTGGTATCACGGCGCCGTGACCTACGATGGAACGACAGTGAGCTTGTTTCTCAACGGGCAGCTCGAAGCAACTCAGGTCAAATCGCTGAACACGCAATTAAATGCCGGTGGCTTTATGATCGGACACACCGGCCCTGACAACATCACGTCGGAATGGGACGGCTTAGTTGATGAAGCAATGATCTTTGATCGCGCGCTGGCGATCGAAGAAATCCAGGCGATCTACAAGGCTGGCAGTGCTGGTGTCTGTAGCACGATTCCAACACCCACGCCAACGCCTACGCCTACTCCCACATCTACTCCTACTCCCACACCTACTCCTACTCCCACACCTACACCGACACCTACGCCGACGCCGACGCCGACGCCGACACCTACACCAACACCCACGCCGACTCCTACGCCAACACCAGTGCCGGGCCCTGCGATAATGGTGATCCCGGTGCCAGGGTCGACCTTTACCGGCTCAACGGTTGCGTTTCAGTGGACGGCGGGTAGCGCTACCGCCTACATGCTCGCGGTTGGAACCGGGCTTCGGTTTGGCGATATCTATTCCTCCGGCGAATTGCACACGCTTTCGGCAATCGTAAGCAATATTCCAACGGACGGGCGGACGATTTACGTCAAGCTTTCCTCACAGATTAACAACGTCTGGACCTACAACGCTTACACTTATAAAGCGTTCAACGCCTCTGCTACGCCTACGCCTACACCGACGGCAACACCGCCAGGAACTCCAACCCCAACTCCAACACCGCCAGGGACACCAACACCAACACCAACTCCAACTTCGACACCCAGTTCAAGCCCCACGCCAACCCCGGTTCCCACACCCACGCTTTACAACATGCCCGCAAACATCGTTGCCGAAGCAACCGGACCAACTGGCGCGCTTGTAACCTTTACCTATCCAACGGCGACGGACTACCGGGGACAGCCGATACCCGTTCACTGGGACCATTATTCGGGCGCGATCTATCCGCTCGGATCGACGACTGTCACTTGTTGGGCAACCGATTCCGCAGGCCGCACCGCCACTGGGACCTTCACAATTACGGTGAGAGATACCACTCCCCCGGTCATAGGGGTTCCAGCCAATATTACGGTCAAGGGGAAGAAAGGCGCCTACGTAAACTTCTCGGTTAAAGCGTATGACCTGGTGGACGGTTCATTAACATCGACCGTCGTCCCACCTTCCGGGAGCTTCTTCCCCCTTGGTACAACGACTGTGTTTGTGAGCGCGACTGATAGTCATTACAATACGGCAACAAAAACGTTCACTGTTACCGTAACGGCCGCCAGAGCGCCGTAACGTTACAGAAAGTGGGCCGGCCCGAATCGATGTTCCCCGCGCAATTTCTGCAATACAAAACGCAATCGGTGCCGGCGCGCGGGGTGCGACCGCACAATACTTATAAAGAGGGTTATGAAACGAAATGTTATTCTACTGATCGACGCCGATCCGGATACCTATACGGCCGCACTAAGCGCGGCTCAGATAATGGGATTCGAGGTTCGATCCGGACAAATTCGGCACGACCTCTCCGAATTTACCGGATACGAGTTGAACGATGTGGCTGCGATCATCCTCGATTACGATCCCGATTTACATGCGGCGGAAATCGCGCAGGAACTTCCACACTGGCTCCCGCCACGGCCTTTCATCTTCATCTCGAGCGAATGGCTCGCCGAATGCCCGCTGTTGCATGAACGGCACGCCACCAAACATTTGACCAAGCCAGTCAACGCCATCCAGGTCGTTCGCGCGCTGGACACCGTTCTTCAACATCCGGCCGCGGCGAATTGTGACCGGTGGGGCCATCCCCTGTATGAAGCACTGGCAGAATGACTTCCGGAGCTTCGGGTTTGTATGGCGAGGCAGGATCTGATTGGCTGTCCGATGAACAATGGAAGAATCGCCCAGAGCAAATCTGGCCGCGGGTTTTTGGCGTTTGGCCGATCCCAAAATCTCGCTCGCTTCCATGGCCTCGATTTTTCTCGGAGCGTGTGCCGCCGCAGTCGGTGGCCGCATTAATTTCTTCTGGCTGGGCATCACCGTCGTCGGAATTTTTGCGATCGAAGTTGCCAAGAACGCGTCAGGTGAAATTTTTGACTTCGATTCCGGCGCCGACCTTGGGATCGCCCCCGAGGACCGCAGTCCTTTCTCCGGCGGCAAACGAGTGCTGGTCGATGGATTGCTGACCCGAAAACAAACCGTCGTAATTGCGGCCATCAGTTATGTCATCGGAGCCGGGCTCGGTTTGGTGATCGTGGAGTGGAGGCAATTTGACGTTCTTTGGATCGGACTCGCTGGAATGTTTTGCGCCTTCTTTTATCAATCGCCGCCGGTCAAACTGTCGTATCGCGGATTGGGCGAACTGGCCGTGGCGATTTCGTATGGACCGTTGATTTGTTGCGGCACTTATCTTGTTCAACGCGGCCGGATCGACCTGGAACCGCTGCTCGTCTCCATTCCGCTCGGATTACTCATCGCCAATTTTCTTTGGGTCGATGAATTTCCCGATTTCGCCTCGGATGCCAAAGCCGACAAGAGAACGCTGGTTGTTTGCCTTGGCCGAAAACGGGCGAGCTTTGTTTTCCCATTCACCTTCGCCGTCGCTTTCGGAATGCTGCTAACACTTCCAACCTTTGGACTGCCGAAACCAATTCTGCTCGGCGGAGTTGCCCTGATTCCGGCGGTTGCCGCTGTCCGCCGGGTGCTGCGACATCCGGATGAGACCGCGAAAATAATTCCCGCTCAGGGGCAGACCTTGCTCGCTTTTCTCCTTTACTCCGTCGGCGCGGGCGCAGGTTTTCTGGTGAGTTAGCCGGCAATCAGTATGAATTCGCGCGACTTCGGTGTTGGCCTGAAGAAAAAGCGAAACAGCCGCAGCGCCGATTAAAATGAGGACGATCGGACTTTTGAACTGCGTTAGGAGTAAGGCCGCAGCTGCAGTGCGAGTCTGGCGTCGAATTTCGTTTGGGCCGAATTGTTCGAGCCGTTTTTGCGCTTCTGTTGTAGTCAGACCACTAAAATCAGGAATCGGGCGGTCCATTAGCTGCCGTGACTCCGGACTTCCACGTGCATGCGACTCAACTTTTCGAACAAACGACCCATTCGCCGTAGCGGCCACCATTCGTAAAGAAAAATTTGCATGGGGCGCCACATTGCCACCCAGCCGGCAATTGTCAGACTTTCCCGAAACACGATCAACAACGTGCCTCCGCTTCTGCGCAACAGCAGTTCGCTGATCAAGAGACAGGCGCCGAGGAATAAAAGGCCAATCATCAGACTGATTCGCCCTTGTTTGAGCAGGTGCCGAAACTCGAGACGATTAATGTTCGCCCGGTACGCAAAATAATGATGAATGGCAGTTTCAACGTCTCGTTGAACGTCGCCGTGTCCGGGAAGCTTGTTAACGTGAACGACCAGGGAAATCGGATCCTTGCGCGGAAATTCCTGAGCCCAGCTAACGATGAATTCCTCCGCGTCGTGGTCGAGATCCCTCTCGGGAAACGGAGAGGGATCCATCGAATTAAAAAGTTGCTCGATGGTGTTTACGAAAACTTCAATTCGGTGCTGCGAGTGTTTCGCGTGTCCTTTCACCGTCCTTCCTCAACGGGTTTCGAGCATTGCTGGACTACTGTTGCGCAAACGTCCCGGATTTGACGAACATTCTCTTCGGTCAAGGGGCCACTATCCTTTTCAATTGTCGCACGAATGCTTCGCAGCCCCGTGAGCATTGCCATGATAAGTGGATCGCTTTGCAGCTCCGGTTTCATGGCGAGGATTTGCTTCTCCAAAGTTTCAACGAGCGTTCGTTGTCGAACAAGCTCGGCACGATCCGGGGAATAATTCTGCAACACCAGCTCGCAAAGGGCTTCAGTTCCGCGAAGCCAACCTGCCAGACTCACAATCTGGGCAAGCTGTTCGCTCTTAAGCTCACCCATTCCGCGCTCCAGATCCGTCAAAACATGATCCCATTCGTCGCGGGCGGCGATCCATTCGCCTTTCTCCGCGTGGTCCATGATACTTCGACTGCGGCGCAATGCTCGCTGTTGCACTCCGAGTCCTCGACTCAATTTCAGAACGGCTGCTC
Organism: Spartobacteria bacterium; assembly: GCA_021324035.1. Lineage (GTDB taxonomy): Bacteria > Verrucomicrobiota > Verrucomicrobiia > Chthoniobacterales > UBA10450 > AV40. Next base: position 16,359 of record JAJPJU010000291.1, read on the forward strand.
CAATTTTTGTGACCTGCGCCGAATCTCGCGCCTCCATGGCTACAAAACCTTCAGCGACGGCTACTCCAAGAATTGCCGCGATCTGCACCTGGTCACCGCGTGGTTTCCAGTTCGCGATTTGCGGTCGTTGCACTGCCAGCCAGTTAGCCGTTTGAAACTGATCCAGCGAACGAAAGATCTCTTTGGGCACTGGCATAACCACGCCTTGAACCGGTTTCGCCTGAGAAGGGAGCTGACTCGGAGCGCTTTCGGTTTGCGCAGAGGCGATCCAGGCCGCCAGCACAACCGCGCAAGTTGCTTGCCGCGCAAGGGCGTGGCCTACAATCCGCTTGGAAAGGTTTCTTCTACTTCTCCTGCGATCCATTCAGTAGTTCGCTCCAGTGGTTCAACCGCACGGGTATGATCGTAGTGCATTACACCGTCGAATTGATCCGGCAAACAGGCCTGAAAGTAATGACTCATCAGCTCCGTTTCCGGCCGGTAAATTACACCGATCGCACGTTCCAACCGCTCATTGCGCAGATACGCTGAAAGGGTGTCGTTGTCGCGAAGGTTCAGAAAGAAGTTTTGGACTTCTGTTTCGTGAAACAGCGCTTCGTAGCTATCCGGATGACCGGGCCTGACCGTCTTGCGTTCCGCAGGGCTATCCCACTCCGAAGCCGCGGTCACTGTGCCGCGGTAAGTTGTAAAACCAATTGATACCGCTTCGTTTCCAAATTGCTGGCGAATCAGTTGCCCGAGATTGATCTCGCCGCGTCGCCCCATCTGCGTGGCACGCGCGTCTCCCAGGTGCGAATTGTGCGCCCACACGATAATTTTTGCGGGCGAGCCGTGACTGCTTAGATAATTCGTTAGGCGAACCAGCGATTCCATCATGTGGGTGTCGCGCAAGTTCCAAGAGGACACCTCGCGTTTGAACATGGTGCGGTAGTACTCCTCGGCATTGCGGACAACGAGCGCGTTTTGTTCGGCGCAGAAATACGCGTCCGCGGCCACTTGTCCGTCACGCTGGAGGTAATCCATCGCTTTCCGCCGCAAATCCACTAAACTCTTGATCACGGCCGCTTCACAATCCGGCGCCATCCGAAAGCCGGTCGCGTAACCGTAGCTGGTCGTGTCCTGTCCGAACTGTTCGAAACAACTGTAGTGGTCGCGCGCTCGTTTTGCTGCAGCCGGGTCGATCTTGTCGAGGTACGCCAGAACGGCGCTGATGGAATCATTTAAACTGTAGAGATCGAGTCCGTAAAATCCGCATTTCCGATCGCTTTGCTCGTCGTTGTGCTCGCGGAGCCAACCGACAAAATCGAGAACGTCGGCGTTACGCCACATCCACTGCGGGAAACGTTGGAATCCATTCAACGCTTCCACGCTGTCGTGATCGTCGCCGAAGCCGCGCACGAATCGGTTGATTCGATATCCATCCGGCCAGTCGGCTTCAACCGCAACGGCATCGAATCCATGTTCCGCGATGAGGATTTTGGAAATTTGGGCACGAATCCGGTAGAACTCGTGCGTTCCATGACTGGCCTCGCCAATTAAAACGAAACGCCGATCGCCAATCAGATCGATGATCGCATCGAAATCGTTGGGTGAACCGACCAGCGGTTCCGCGGATTTGCGAATGATCTCAGGCAGGTTCGCAGGCATAGTTTCTATTTAGATTCGAACGCGTAGTGACTTGGCACAACCAAGACCGGGCACTCGGCATAACGAACGACCTGTTCCGCAATGCTGCCCATAAGTGCATGCCTGAATCCGGTGCGGCCATGAGTCGAGATCACAACAAGATCGGCATTGTCCGTCTCTCCGCAGATCATGTCGGTAATGTAGCCGGAACGGACAACGCCTTCGCACGCGACGTCTTCGAAAAGTTCACGCTTGCTCAAGACCTCCATATCAAGTCGCGCGTCGCGCATCTGCAGGGTGTTATCGATTGGCAGATTCATCGCCACCCGTTCGATCAGCGCCGGCGAAATGGGAAAGACGACATTAAACAGCCGCAGTTTTGCATTTAACTTTTTAGCCAGAGTCGCTCCGTAGGTCGCGCCGGCCATTGCGCAATGTGAAAAATCGGTTGGGACAAGGATGTTTCGAATACGCAAGTCTCCGCGTTTCCATTTGCGGACAACCAAGACCGGGCAGGGCGCGAATCGGACAACTCGCTCGGCCGTGCTGCCGAGAACGACGCGTTTCAATCCAGTGTTGCCGCGCGACCCGAGCACGATCAGATCGGAGCTTAACTCTCCAGCGAGCTTGCAAATTTCTTCATAGGGATGGCCCGTGCGAATGCGGCAGTTTTCCGGCCAGAACTGCGGTGGTGCTTCCCCGCTCAGGTGACCGAGTCTCTTTTGAATGAGGGTTGCCGTTTCGGCGCATTCACGCAGGGCGTGGGCTGCGCCGGGCAGAGCGCATGCTTCGTCCGGCGCCTGGACATGCATCAGATCGATTTTGGCGTCGAGCTCTGTGGCCAGCGTCATGGCATAATCGAACGCCTGCATTGCTGCCGGCGAGAAATCGAGCGCAACCAGAATGTTCTTAATTTTGATTGGGGCGAAGCGATCCCGCGCGCTTGAAACTCCAACGCCGGTTCTGCGCTCTTTTGCTGCGGCTGTCGGCTCCGGCATTTCTGCGGTCATTGTTTTCATCACTGAAGACTAGCCCGGCGGGATCGCAGTGCTTCGCAACTCTTGCTAAATACCGACCGTTTTTTGCCCGGGACGTCGGCGGCGAGGCAGGCCCCAGAGTGCAAAATCAGGCAACAGCGGGTCTGACCGGCAAATGGGTCCGGTACTTGGTCGGCGATTCACCGATGACACGCTTGAACACGCGGTTGAATTGGGTCAGCGACTGAAAGCCGGCGTCATAGGCGATCTCGCTGACTCTTAGCTTCGGGTTCGCCAATCGAGAGCGGGCATCTTCCAAACGCAGACGCGCCACGTAATCTGTGAACGTCAATCCGGTCGCTTTTCGGAAAACTTTGCAAAAGTGAAATACGCTCGCCCCGGCCGCTCTTGCCACGACACTAAGAGACAGTTTCTCAGTCCTGTTTCGCGCGATAAACTCACGCGCCTTAACCATTACCGGCGGCTCGCTGTTTTGTCCCCCGATCGTGATCTAAGGTCCTAAGGTTCTGGCCGCAATGTCAAATCGGTTGAAGCGATCGAAAATGCGACAGCAAGTCCCCGACCGGGATTTTCGACAGATCGAGCGCAAGGTGTTCCACAATCCGGTCGCGAATATCTCCCGGAAGAAGATCGACAATCATATTATAGATCGACTCCGGAGCGGCCAGCGACCAGCCCTCCCCGAAATCACGCCGAACAAGGTTCGCAATCTCGTCGGCGAGCTGTCTGCAGATTTGCCGGTTCTCTTCGATCTCCAGCTGAGGCCAATCGCTCGCAGCCGTTGTTCGATGGGTGTGCGATAGATCATTCAGGTTCGGAATTCCGAACGCCTGCACCAGTTCGAGGCTTGGTCCGCGAGTGGGCGTTTCGCGCACCCGGTACGCTTTCAGACGGCCGCGGTCGGCAACAATAATGAGGGACGCCGTTGTCATACATGCACCGGGTCGCTGAATGCCGGCCAGATCTCGCGAAGTTCGGGCGGAAAGATTTCGAATACCTTCTCGAACTCGCCCGGCGAAGTGTTGGCGCAAAGGAGCATTAACACCGCTTCGGTCACCCGCATCGGGTTGACGTTGCGATCGGCGGTAAACTTTTCCCGAACCGCATCGTAAAACTGTTGGGGCGTTTTGATTTTTGGCTGCGTCGCGCCGGGCTTCCAATCTTCGTAGTAGAAACCGCGCACCAGCATTGGCAGTTGGGCGCCGAGATGGGCTGCTTCCGCGACCGGCAATCTGTCCCGGAGAACGTGCAACACCGCGCGCAAGCCGTGATATGCCTTCTGATGGTCCTCACCCCAGTGGAGTGCATCGCACAGTTCTCGTAACCAAACGTTTGTCTTCTGCAGTGTTGTCTCAAAAACTTCCGGTTGATGTGATTTCATTTTTTATTTCTCCATTTAATGACTTGGAATCGGGAGCAATGGTGGACGGACGTTGGCTTCGGCTAGCAACTGACGAACTTCCTCGTCGGTCGTTTGCGAAAAATCTTCGTAGAATTGACCGACGCCGTGAAAATTGTCGGTGACAATCACGGCTGCGACGTCGTCGGCGGCGCGGCGTATCTCATAATAGCTCGAACCGGCAATGACCGGAGCGGCAACCACGATCCGGGCGGCATTCAACTGGCGCAGACTTGAGACCGCTGCTCGCATTGTCGCCCCCGTAGCAATGCCGTCGTCGACCAGAATTACGGTTTTCCCAATAACGTCAGGCGAAGGAAGATCATCCCGATAGGCGCGTTCGCGTCGGGCCAGTTCCTGCTGTTCGTCCGCCACAACTGCGTCGATGACGATTTCAGGAATCCGCAGCGCTTGGACGACGGCTTGATTGAGGACCCGCACCCCTCCCGTGGCGATTGCACCCATCGCAAGTTCGGGGTGATACGGCACGCCCAGCTTGCGGACCACAAAAACGTCGAGCGGCGCTTTTAGTTTGTTGGCGACGGCGGCGGCTACCGGGACGCCTCCGCGCGGCAGCGCCAGAACCACAACATCGTCACGATCGACATAGGCAGTTAAATTTTCGGAAAGGAATTTGCCGGCTTCGGTGCGATTAGAGAATTGCGTTTTCATAAATATCTCCCAAACCATTCAGTTGCGAGACGTGCCACTTCCTCGAGCGCGCCGGGTTCCTCGAATAAATGAGTGGCGTGTGGGACCACGGCCAAGGACTTCTTGCATCGCAGTTGCGCGTAGGCCTGCTCGTTCAATCGCAAAACTTCTTCGTCGCGTTCGCCGACGACGAGCAAGGTCGGCGCTGTTACATATGCGAGCGCTTCTCCGGCAAGATCGGGCCGTCCGCCGCGAGAAACAACGGCGCGAATTGTTGATCCCAGTGCTGCGGCTGCTCTCAGCGCCGCTGCGCCGCCGGTGCTCGCACCAAAATATCCAAGGGGAAATTTGTGGTAGCTTGGATTTTCCGAGATCTCCTGAGTCACGATTGCGAGACGCCGGCTAAGCAATCCAATATTGAAGCGAAGATGACCGCTGGATGCGTCTTCGGATTCTTCCTCCGGAGTTAGTAAATCAAACAGGAGGGTGGCGATGCCGGAGCGACGAAGAATCTCTGCGACAGCTCGATTACGCCGGCTGAATCGGCTACTTCCACTGCCGTGTGCGAACAACACCAGGCCAATCGCATTCTCGGGGATCTCCAAGTCGCCGGAGAGCATCACTTCTCCCACAGGGATCTTGAGACAGATCGATTCCTCATGCGACTGAACCGCTCCAGTTGAGAATCGGTCGTGCTGTTCGCGCAACTTCATTGTTCAGTCAGGCCGCCTCCAATTGCGACGCGCGCCGGCAAATTGCGTCGAGTGTTATCTCGACGTCCTCGGCCGAAAGCTCGGCCGGTTTGTCAGCCGTGCGCGTCTTTACTGCAACGTCATCGAGAGAAAGAATTCCGCAGAGCCTTTTATTTTCGTCGAGCACCGGCAACCGCCTCACCCGTTTCTCACGCATGATTTGCAATGCTTCACGGATATCGGCTTCCGGCGGGCAAGAATAAAGCTGGCGCATCATCACTTCGGCGATGGCGATGCCTGACGGTCGCCGGTCCTTGCTGCCCGTAGCCATGCAAATATCGCGATCGGTTACAACGCCGACGGTGATTCCTTCGTTGTTAACGATCGGCAATATCCCGCAGTCGTTGACCCACATCGTCCTGGCTGCGGAGGCAAGGTTATCGTTAATTCCGCAAATCCGAACGTCTTTGGTCATTACATCTTTTACTTTCATAAATCTTGGTCTTTCTGGCTCTAAACAACACGCAAGGACGCGCTCACGCTCCGCGAAACTTGCGAACAACTGCGCGATTCTTGTTACGTCGACGTTTACCGGAACGATGTTTTGTTACTTTTTTGCCGCTTCCATCCGAAATACAGCGTAGGCCGAACGAGAAGGCCGGAGAGCCGGAGCGTCCGTGACAACGATTGTGGTTCCCGGTTCGACAAGGTCGTAAACTTTTTCAGCAAATGCCGGCGAGACGTGGACCCGGCGTCCAATCTCTTCCAGGGTCGTTGTTCCCTCTGTTCTCACCGCCATCCAGCGGTGGGCCGGGCGATCCGGGACAAAGGAGCTCGGATTTTCGCCGATCCCCTCGAGCATCGTGAAAGCGTGACCACCTAATCGCTTCCGTGGATTGTCGATTTCAAAAGGCGCCCGCCCGATGGGGATTCCGTTGCGATAAACGTAGATAGTTTTGTCCGCTCCGCTGGCCAGAATGGTGATCGGCCCATCCGGGCTTCGTTCAGGAGACCATTCGAATTCACCATTAACCGAACCGGAGAAATCTTCTGACGAGCCGGTCGGCGAAAGCAGAATTCCGGGATGCGCGGCGATAGTCGGCTCGGGTCGTTTTTCGTCCACAACGATCACCGTCGTGCCGCGAGTTGTGATCGAGTAGAGTCTCTTCGCGAAATTGCGCGGCAACCGGATGCAACCGTGACTCGCGGGATAACCGGGAAGATCGCCGCCGTGCAGTGCCACTCCTTCCCAGGTCAGCCGCTGCATGAACGGCATCGGCGCGTGATTGTACCTGTTTGAAAAATGCGTGACCTCTTTTTCCAAAATCGTAAAGACGCCAGCCGGCGTTCTGCGTCTATTTGTTCCACTGCTGATGCTTGAATAAGCGATTCGGACACCGTTGCGATAGGCGCTCAGCGTTTGGTCCGGCAAATCGATGATCATGACCAGTGGACCGCTCGGGGCCAGCTCTGGTTCCCAGAAGAACTTTCCAGCCGGCAAAACGCCGACCTGACGATTAGCTGCAAATGTCGTGGTCGGGAATGTCGCCAGACAAACCGCGCCACAAAGCCTAACAAGTCTCAGTCCCTTCCAACTCAAGAGGTTGTTCCACCCTATCCGCCTCATGAGGTCAACTTGTATCCCCCGGGTCAGTCAAGCTCTTCGCGATTTGCTAATCGTTCTTCATTTCTTGGTGGCCGGACGCTCCGCAATTTCTGAACAGACTCTGACAAGGAAGGGTAGGCCCCGTTGCGCCGTCAGCCTTTCATTAAATTTACGAAAGGAAAATCATGAACATGTTAACAACTTGGAACCCGTTTCGCGAACTCGACGAAGTTCAAAATCGCTTCAGTACATTCTTTGGCGGTTTTCCACCTCGGTTATTCGGGAATGGGAAGAGTATCAAGACGACCGATTGGTCGCCACAGGTCGACATCCTCGAAGATGAGCACGAATACCTGATCAAGGCCGACCTGCCGGAGATGAAGAAAGAGGAAGTCAAAGTCACAATGGAGAATGGCGTCCTCTCGATCACAGGCGAGCGGAAGGTGGAGAAAGAAGAAAAGACCAAAAAATTCCACCGCATCGAGCGCTCATACGGCAGCTTCGAGCGCACGTTTACCGTGCCGGAAGATGCCGATACGAAAAAAATCGCGGCCGATTTCCGCGATGGCGTATTGAAGGTTCACCTGCCCAAGGTTCCGGCACCGAAACCGAACCCGATCGAGGTCAAGGTCTCTTGATTCGTTAAACTGCCTGGCCGGCGCACAGACAAATCGACTAATCGCAGCGCCGGTCAGGGCAGTGAAGATATCCGACGCACAGACGGCGTTAAGTCGCGCTTTCCGGCAAGCCGCGTTCGCCAAGCCACGGCAAGTGACGGTGCGCTCGTCGCATCAGGTGGAGTCCAAACGGCACGATAGCCTTGCTTCGAATGTGCGCGATTGCGTCGTCCACCGAATCGGTTGCGTAAATCAGATCGACATCGGAATCGCTGATCATTCCAGTCTTTGCCATTTTGCTGATGAAATCGATCATTTCGCGCCAATAATCCGTTCCCATAATCACGATCGGAAAATTTTTGATCTTGCCGGTCTGAATCAGCGTCATCGCTTCCGATAACTCGTCGAGCGTGCCGGCGCCCCCGGGCATGAACACGAACGCGTAGGAATATTTCACCAGCAGAGTTTTGCGAACGAAGAAGTAGTGCAATTTCACGCAGCGATCGAGATAAGGGTTCGGCGCTTGCTCGAGCGGCAGCTCAATGTTGCATCCGACCGAGCGGCCGCCGATTTCTTTCGCACCACGATTGGCTGCCTCCATGATTCCGGGCCCGCCTCCCGTCATTACGGTAAAACCAAGTTGCGCGACTGCTGCGCCCATCCTGCGGGCAAGATCATAGTATGGGGTGTCCGCTTTAACTCGCGCGGAGCCAAACACCGTCACGCAGGGTCCGACAAAATGCAGCACCCGAAATCCACGAAGAAAATCGCGCATGACGCGCAACAGAGTGACGAATTCGTCCAGTCTTGATTTCGGACCTTCGAGAAAAATCTCATCGGCCCGTTCGGCAGGCGCGGTTGCCGCCGAGCGTTCGTCGCCCGTTTTCGCTACCGATATCGCAGCGTTCTTGTCCTGCGGATTATCTGACACCGGCCGATCTTACCGCGCGGATCCCGCCGGCGTGAAACTAAAAACCAGGATTTCGGCGTGGCGCGGTTGCCAATGGTGAAAGTCAACCCGGCGGAAGCGGCCGATCTGCCGGTCCTTCGCGTCATGGCCCGAATTCATCAAACCAAAGAGGGCTTGTGTTTCGGCTGGAGCGAACAAGGGTGAATCCAGGAACTCGGTGATCCAATTCATTTCGTGCGCGTC